>CAYJJR010000021.1:0-29654 GCA_964370565.1 uncultured Oscillospiraceae bacterium
CAGTTTGAGTTCCTTGGGGCGTATACGGAGCTTTAGTTAATGAGGAGTTAGGAGTGAGGAGTTAGGAGTTAGGAGTTAGGAGTGTAGGAGTTAGGAGTTAGGAGTTAGGAGTTAGGAGTGTAGGTGCGCCACTTCGTGGCGAGATTTAAATGAAATTTTCAGTTTTGTGCGCTTCCATAAAACGGCAGAATGTAGGGGAGGATATTATCCTCCCGTCAACGTTACCCAACGTTGCTCAATCGACATTGTAGGGGACGGCGTCCGTATTGGTTCAAGCGTGCTTCAAACAATTGACGTAGGGAACGTCTTGACCGTTCCGCCCTTATCGTCCCGAACCAAACCCTAATAGACACACCGAACAGCACAAAAAAACAAAGGAAACATTTTGCTTTATGAAATTTTTTCTAATCGGAGAAACGCTTAAACATAGCTTTAGCAAACCAATCCACGAAAAACTATCCGACATAAATTATAATTTAAAACAACTTAAACCGTGCGAACTTGAAGCGTTTATGCAACAAAAAGATTTTGACGGATTAAACGTTACGATACCGTATAAACAAGAGGTTATGAAATACCTTGACGAGATTTCAATCAACGCAAAAAAAATCGGTTCGGTAAACACCGTCATAAAACAAAAAGACGGAAAACTTTTCGGGGACAACACGGATTTTTTCGGACTTGAATATATAATAAAAAAACTCGATGTCGACCTTTGTGGCAAAAAGGTTGTGATTTTGGGAAGCGGCGGAACGTCGCTCACCGCAAAAGCCGTTGTAACTTCGCTTGGCGGCCTGCCTGTTGTTGTGTCGCGCACAGGACAAAACAACTATAAAAACCTTGATTTGCATAGCGACGCCTCCGTTATAGTCAACACAACCCCTGTCGGAATGTTTCCCAGTAGCGACGTATCGCCCGTTGAACTTGATTTGTTTGAAAACCTTTTGGCGGTTGTAGACGTCGTGTACAATCCGCTTGTTACAAAACTTTGCTATGAGGTAAAACAAATGGACATTAAACAAACAGGTGGGCTTGCAATGCTTGTCGCGCAAGCCGCAAAAGCAAACGAGATGTTTAAAGGAAATTGCGGACAGGTTGAGAGGATAGACGAGATAACGGTTGAGATTAAAAAACAAAAACAAAACATTGTTTTAATCGGTATGCCGGGATGTGGGAAAACAACGATAGGAAAACTTCTCGCAAAAGAGCTTTCGAGAACACATGTCGACATAGACGACGAGATAACAAAAAAATTTGGATTATCCCCAAAAGAGATAATCGAAAAGCAAGGCGAAGAGCGGTTCAGACAATGTGAAACCGAGGTTATAAAAGAGATATCCTGTCAAAATTCCCTTGTTATCTCGACGGGCGGAGGGGTTGTTACAAAGACGCGCAACAAGTTTTATCTTAAGCAAAACGGTTTAATATTTTTTCTCGACCGCGAAACAAAAAATCTTGAAACTACCGGGCGCCCCCTTTCCAACGCCGACGGCGTTCAAAAACTCTATGAACAACGCTACCCGAAGTATATCGATTTTTCCGATTTCGTAGTTCAAAAAAACGAACAGGCAGAAAAAAGAGTTGAACAAATTATAACGAGGTTTAGTGTATGAAGATTTTAGTTATAAACGGACCAAATATAAACATGCTGGGTATTCGCGAAAAGAGCATATACGGCGCCGAGACGTACGATATGTTGGTTTCAAAGATAGGCGGCCACTGCGAAAAAAAAGGCGTGCTGTGTGAATGTTTTCAAAGCAACAGCGAAGGGGCTATAGTGGACAGGATACAAAAAGCGTTTTTCGACAACGTCGACGGCATAGTCATAAACCCCGCGGCATACACACACACAAGCATAGCGATACTTGACGCGTTAAAAGCCGTTTCGATTAAAACGGTTGAAGTTCACATAAGCGACATCTCAAAGCGCGAACAGTTCAGACAACATTCCTTTGTGTCGCAAGTTTGCGAAACCTCTTTTATAGGTCTTGGAACAGACGGCTATTTAAAAGCGGTTGATTTTCTTATCCAAAATCATTCATAAAAATTTTTCGTTACCCCAACTTTTTTAAACCTTGATTAAGTTTAAAAAAAAGTGTATAATAAGTTTATAATTTAGGTATGAAACCTATGAGCATTTCTTATTTTAAGAAAAACACGCCATGAAGGCAGCTCTTATAAAGAGTGTCTTTATGGCGTTCTTTATTTATATTTGATGACGTCTTTAAATTAAAGAAATACTACGTTTTTGCACCATAGGTGCAAAATGGCGAACGAAGTTCGACAAGGAGTATTTCCAATAGCTTCACCGAAGGTGAAGATTATTTATATTAGATGAAGTTTATATGGAGGAATTTTAATTATGCAATCTATCAAAAAAACAAGATTAATGGTCTTTACGGGGCTTTGTATCGCAATGGGGATTATCCTTCCGTTTGCGTTCCATTCTGTTCCAAACGGCGGCCCCATATTTCTTCCTATGCACATACCTGTTTTGATATGCGGAATAATCTGTGGCGAACGCTACGGGCTGTTGTGTGGAATGTTAACTCCGCTACTTTCAAGTCTTTTAACCGGAATGCCCCCCGCGCCTATGTTCCCCCAGATGTTTTGCGAACTTAGTATATACGGATTTGTAGCCGGTCTCTTGTTTAGATTGATTACAACAAAGTTTGTGCTAGGTAAAATATACATATCGCTTGGTGGCGCAATGATTGCCGGAAGACTTGCCTATGGCGTTTTAAACGCAGTTATCTTTAGAGCCGGAAACTATTCGTTTGAAGTTTGGGTAACGGCGGCGTTTATAACCTCGATACCCGGAATTATCCTCCAACTTATAGTCATACCGACCGTAGTGTTTGCGCTTGTAAAATCAAACATATTGTATATAAATAAAACGAATAAACAAAATGTATAACGAATTATTCTTTGCTGTAGTCTTTAAAGCCGATGTTTAAGTCAACTTCTCCCGGAACGCCCGATATGTTGCCGGTCCACGAGTATTGCAACATGGTGTATTGATATGGGAACGTCGGCATGTCGCCTAGTCCCAACAACTCGACCAACCAAAAGTCATACATAGCTATTGCAGAAAGGTCTAGCCTTGTTTGCGCCATGTCAAGGTTGAAGTATACAAGGGGTTTATACCCTTCGTGTATAATTCGCTCGCAAAAAGTTATCGTCGCTTCGGTAACAACCTCAAGGCTTGTGTCGGCGGTTCTTGAATTCTCTTCGTAATGTGGTTCCCAATCGAAAGCGACAGGGTATGTAATAATCTCTTTATACGGTTCTATCCATTCGATAACCTGTTTTGCGTCTTCAAGCGCTTCGTCGTTAGAAATCGAGGAAGAAAAGAAATAAACCCCGACATCAACGCCGGCTTCGCTTGCTCCGGTCATGTTTTGGTGGAACTTGTTATCAAGGAAAAGGCCGCCTTCGGTGTAGCCTCGGTAACCTACCCGTATCATCGCAAAATCGATGCCGGAATTTTTAACCGCTACCCAGTCTATGTCGTCTTGATATGACGAAACGTCGATGCCTTTGACGGTCGGCGTGTCTCCGCCATATTCCAAAAATCCATCGGAATAGCTAAACGCCGCGGTGTCATACTCGTTAAACGGAACGTCTACCGCGTTTGGAAAGATAAGAGAAAAGTCGTCGGCTTCGGTTTTTTCCTCGATTTTTTGTGTCGAATTTCCCGACGTTTGAACCGCCGAGTCGAGCGACGAAATAACCGCAAGCGCTATAAAAACCACAACAAAGAAACTTGAAACCGCCGCAGAAATCAAGATGATTTTTGTTCGGTCAAAGCGCCTATTATTATTTTGGTTTATGTAGTTGTTATTTTGACCCAAACCGTTTTGGCGGTTTGGGTTTTTGTAATATCTATCGTCGTGGGGGTATTGTCCGTTGTTGTTATTTTGCTGATTTTGTTGCATTAACTACCTCTCTTTGTACCAACCGAGGGTTAAAACTAATGCCGTTAACTTCGGTCGGATGTTATTCGTTATAAAACAAACCGTATGCTTTATAGATATAGTATAAATCGCTAACGCTTGATATCTCGAACGGGCTGTGCATAGAAAGGAGCGGAGCGCCAAAGTCTACGACGTCTGCGCCGAGTTTCGAGATATATTTTGCGACCGTTCCGCCGCCGCCTTCGTCGATCTTGCCGAGTTCTCCAGATTGCCACGGAATGTTGTTTCTGTCCAGCATATCTCTAAGATATGCGACATATTCCGCCGACGCTTCGTTTGTTCCATATTTTCCGCCCGAACCGGTGTACTTTTCGAGCGACGGGCCGCGGTTAAGATGTGAAGAGTTGCGTTTTTCATAGACATCGGGGAACGTTGGGTCAAACGCCGCCGCAACGTCGGAACTTAAAACTATCGTGTTGTTGAACACGGTTTCAACGTCTTTACCTTGCGCCTTTGAAACAAGCGCGACAAAGTTTCTTAAAAGATCGGAATTTAATCCCGAGTTTCCGTCGCTTCCCGTTTCTTCTCTGTCTGCAAAAATTACAAGCGACGTTTGTTTTGGCTCTTTAACCTCCATAAACGCTTTTAGCGAAGCAAAAGCACAAATTCTGTCGTCTTGTGCGTAGCCGCCTATAAGGCTTTGGTCGAGCCCGACATATCGCGCTTTTAAAGCCGGTATAAACTGAATTTCGGATGACACAAAATCGCGTTCAACAATTCCGTATCTTTCGTTCAAAAGTTTCATCAAAGCTAGTTTAATAGGTTGTTTAACCTTGTCGTCGTCTATTGGTTCGCTTCCGATAATTATATTAAGTTCCTCGCCCTTGATAACTTCGCGCGCCGTTCTTTTATCTTGACCTTTGTGCGAAAGGTGGGGGAGAAGGTCGGAAACGCAAAAGACAGGGTCTTCTTCGCGGTCGCCTATCGAGACATATACCTTTTCGCCCGATTTCTTGACAAAAACTCCGTGCATTGCAAGCGGAAGCGTTGCCCATTGATATTTTTTAATTCCGCCATAGTAATGGCTTTTAAGGTATCCGATGTCGCTGTCTTCGTATAGCGGGTTTGGTTTAAGGTCAAGCCTTGGGCTGTCTATATGCGAAGCGATTATTCTTATGCCTTTTTCGATATCCTCTGTTCCGATAACCGCCGCAATAAGGCTTTTTTCGCGGTTTGCGAAATAGATTTTATCGCCGGCGACATATTTCTTTTTTGGGTCAAACTTTTTAAATCCCGAATTTTCAAGCAACGCCGACGCAAACAAAACTATCTCGCGTTCGGTCCTGTAAAGGTTTAAAAATTTTATATACTCGTCTGCAAATTCTTTTGCTTCGGTTTTCATGTTGGCGATGAGTTTAAAACTTGTCTCGTTTTTGTGTAATAATTCTTGTTCTAAAATTTGGCCTTGTGATTTCTCTTTGTCCATTTTTTTCTCCTATAATATAATTATATTGTTTATTTATGTCATTTGTTTATATTAACCGAATTTTCTCGGAAAATTCCAAGCGCCTTTGCTATGCTTTTTTATTAATATAAAATATGTAACTACTCAAACCATTCGTCGATCTTTTGTATTAACGCATCAAGTTTTTTATCAAATTCTTGCTGGGTTCCGTTGTTTTCCAAAACTAAGTCTGAAAGTTTTTGTACAAGGCTTTCGTCTAGTTGCGCCGATATCCTTGCGTTTGCATGTTCGTACGTTATGTTATCGCGTTTCATTATACGCTCTATCTTTATCTCTTTATTAGCTTTAATAAGGACAATCTTGTTACAGTTTGCGTATAAACCGCTCTCGATTAATGCCGCCGCTTCCACAACACAATATCTAAAACCCTGTTCTTTTAACATATCGAATTTTTTTAATATCTCGTTTATTATAAACGGGTGGGTTATGTTGTCGAGCGTTATCTTTTTTTCGGGATTAGAAAAGCAAATCTCGGCTAGTTTTTTGCGATTAAGCGTTTCGTCCGGGTTTAATATCTCGGCCGAAAACTCCTCGACAAGTCGCAAAAGACACTCGCTCCCTCGTTCGACAACCTCGCGCGCGACGACATCGCCGTCGATAATCGGTATACCGCTTTTGGCTATGTATGAAGAAGCGTAGCTTTTTCCCGTTCCCGATTGTCCGGTGAGCGCCACAACGTAAAATCTACTCAAAGTTATAATTCCTTTCGTTTATACAAAACGTCGTTAAAAAACGTCTATCGTTATTAAACCTTTTCGATTTTGAAACCGCAAGCCCTTAAAAGCCTGTTAAACACGGCGAGCGAAATCCCGTCTTGTTTTGGGGCGCGAATAAAAATTCTTTTTGCGCCGTCCTCGTCAAGTTGCCTTAAAACGGAAAATATATTTTTTGCTTGCGACACGCCGTCGTCTTTTGTTCCGTACACAATCGACGGAACCTCGAAAAGGTCTTGTTCCCCCGCAAAACACATTATGTAGTCGCCGTCTTTTTTGTTACTTTTAATATAGCTTTTAACCGCTTGTGTTTCTCCGTCCAAAATAATCGCCGGAGCTTTTGGGGAATAGTGTTTATGTTTCATGCCGGGCGAGATAGCCGTTTCTTGATCGTTAATCTCGGAGTTTATAGCGGGCGACACCGTTATGTCGGTGACTATGCTTTTTAGTTGTTCAAGCGATACAAACCCCGGTCGAAGAAGGACGGGAGGGCTTTGAACAAACGAAACAACGGTAGATTCAACCCCGATATCACAAGCACCGGCGTCAAGAATAAGCGGTATTTTATCTTTGAGGTCTTGCAAAACATGCCCTGCTGTTGTTGTGCTCGGTTTTCCCGAAAGGTTAGCGGACGGAGCCGCAACGGGTACTCCGGCCCGCTTTATAACTTCGAGTGCGACAGGGTGGGACGGCATACGAACAGCAACGGTCGAAAGCCCTCGGCTTACCGTGTTTGGAACTGTGGCTTTTTTGGGCAAAACTGCGGTAAACGGACCCGGCCAAAATTGCTCCATTGCACGTTTTGCAACATCTGAAACGCCGTCGGCGACAGTTTCAAGCATCGAATAATCTGAGATGTGGACGATGAGCGGGTTGTCTTGCGGTCGTCCTTTTGCTTTGAAAATTTTGTTGCAAGCTTCGTTTGACAGGGCGTTTGCCGCAAGTCCATAAACCGTTTCGGTCGGAAGCCCTACAAGGTTTCCCGAAATAATCTGTTTTGCCGCAGTTTCACAACCGTCGTTAAACGTCACTTTATCTATCTTTATTACTTTTGTTTGCATAATATTACAACGCGCTTGCCTTTAGCTTTTCGGCTTGGTCGGCGGTTATTAACGAATCAATAGTTTCGTCTAGATCACCGTTCATGATAGCTTCGAGACGGTATAGAGTCAACCCAATTCTGTGGTCGGTCATCCTGCCTTGCGGAAAGTTATAAGTTCGAATACGTTCCGAACGGTCGCCGCTTCCGACTTGGCTTTTGCGTTCTGCCGCCACCGAAGCTTCTTGTTCATTACGCTTGGCTTCAAGTAACCTTGAACGCAAAACTTTCATAGCCTTGTCTTTGTTTTTGTGTTGGCTTCTTTCGTCTTGACATTCGACAACAACGCCGGTCGGCAGATGGGTTATACGTATAGCCGATTCGGTTTTGTTGACGTGTTGTCCACCGGCTCCTCCGGCGCGATAGGTGTCTATTTGAAGATCGCTTTGGTTTATTTCGATATCGACTTCCTCCGCTTCGGGCAAAACCGCAACGGTTACCGCCGACGTGTGTATCCTTCCTTGGCTTTCGGTTTCGGGAACACGTTGGACGCGGTGGACACCGCTTTCAAACTTAAAGCGACTGTATGCGCCGTCGCCCTCGACAGAAAAGCTGACTTCTTTAAAACCGCCAAGTTCCGTTTCGTTTGCCGATATAATCTCATATTTAAAACGTTTTGTCTCGGCGTACATCGTGTACATGCGGTAAAGAGCCGCCGCAAAAAGCGTTGCCTCGTCGCCCCCTGTTCCGCCGCGTATTTCTATTATAACGTTTCGGTCGTCGTTCTCGTCGCGCGGCAAAAGCATAATCTTGATATCTTCCGCGAGAGTTTCAAGGCTTGCTTTGGAACTTTCATATTCTCCTTGAACCATCTCTTTGAAATCTTTGTCCATTCCGCCTTCGTCAAGAAGCGATTTAGATTCCTCGAAAAGTTCACGAGCCTTTTCATACTCGTCGAACTTTTCGACAAGCGGAGTTAGATTTTTGTGTTCTTTCATCAGGATTTTATACTGTTCGTTGTCCGAGATAACGGCGGGGTCGGTTAGTTTTTCGTTAATCTCTTCATATCGTTTTTTGATGTCTTTAAGTTTCTCAAACATTTTCTTTTTCCTTTTTCTCTATCTTTTTAATATTCTTTTCAATCTTAACCCGAGCAAGCATTATCTCGCGTTCGCAACCGAGACATTTAATCTTGAAGTCCGCGCCTATTCTTGTTACGACAAATCTATTTTCTCCGCAAGGATGTTTTTTTTTAACCGTTATTATGTCGCCAACTAAAATATCCATAACTACCTCTCTTAAACTACTATTATATAATAAACAAGTGAAGTTATCAAACATTTTATGTGTATTTTTTTTGTTAGATATTGTTTGGTTTTTTGTTTTTTTTAACGTTTTTATCGGTCGTTTATGGTAACGAGCGTTTAAAAATAATAAAACAAAAAACAAAAGAGACCCCGACAGCGTTGTCGAAATCTCTTGCTTCATTTTCTTTTTAACTAAACGGCGGCTTTTTTTGCAAAAGCGGCTTTTTTTCTTGCTGCCGTGTTTTTATGTATAACGCCTTTTTTTGCAGCAGTGTCGATTGCGGCAAAAGCGGTTGATACAACTTTAACTTTGTCCTGTTCAGTCAAAAGAGCGGCATCTGCCTTTTTTAACGAAGTCTTAAGGCTTGATTTGATTGCTTTGTTGCGTAGGTTTTCCTTTTGGTTTGTTTTAACTCTCTTAATCTGTGATTTAATGTTAGGCATAGTTCCACCTCCTTATGATTTCACAGCTATAATACTATACCATTTAAATAATGAAATTGCAACATATTTTTTCGTTTTTTTTATTATTTTTAAAAATATTTTTTTAATCTTCTGTTTATAGCTATCTATGGTCATTATATCATAGGTTTAGATACAATAAAAGTTTTAATGTATGAAAATCATGATGTGGCGATATTTGCTCATGATTGCACATTTAGATGTTGTTTTGTGCAAATTTGTGCAAAAAATCGGGGCGTGCAAAAATTTTCTTTCAAATTTGAGCAAAAATCACTTGCAAGCAATTGAACAAGAGGGTTTATATAAGTTATAATAAAAAAAGAAAATTATTAGTAAAAATTTTTTGGAGGAAGTAATATGAAAACTAAAGCGGTTAGAATTTACGGAAAAGAAGATTTAAGACTTGAGGAATTTGACCTTCCCGAAATAAAGGATGATCAAATTTTAGTACACATAATAAGCGACTCTATTTGCATGTCGTCGTTCAAAGCGGCGGAACAAGGCGAGGACCATAAAAGAGTTCCAAACGACATAGCAAAAAACCCAACAATTATAGGACACGAGTTTTGTGGCGAGATAGTCAAAGTCGGCGCTAAATGGCAGAAAGATTGGAAAGAGGGACAAAAGTTCTCTATCCAACCGGCTATAAACTACAAAGGTTCTCTCGACGCTCCGGGATATTCCTTTACACAGCTTGGCGGCGCGGCGACATACGGAATAGTTCCCAACGAGTTTATGGAGGAAGGTTGTCTTCTTCCGTACAACGGAGATGCGTTTTTCTATGGTTCGCTTGCGGAACCTATGAGCTGTATCGTTGGCGGTTTCCACGCAAACTATCACACAACTCCCGGAAGCTATGTCCACAAGATGGAGATTGTTGAAGGCGGAAACGTCGCAATTCTAGCGGGCGCGGGGCCGATGGGTCTTGGCGCTGTTGACTATGCTATTCACGCACCGATTAAACCAAAACTCGTTGTCGTAACCGACATAGACGACGCGCGCCTTGAAAGAGCAAAGTCAATAGTAACCCCCGAGGTGGCAGAAAAAGAGGGCGTTAAACTTATCTATATAAATACTTCTAGCGTTGAAGATCCCGTTAAAATGCTCATGGATTTAACCGACGGTCATGGATATGACGATGTTTTTGTTTACGCGCCGGTTAAACCTGTTGTCGAGATGGGGGATAAAATCCTTGCTAACGACGGTTGTTTGAACTTTTTCGCGGGCCCAATTGACCCCAATTTTTCGGCTATGTTCAACTTTTATGATGTCCATTATGCTTCGACACACATAGTCGGAACGTCGGGCGGAAACACGGCGGACATGCTTGAATCGCTCGCGATGATGGAAAAAGGAACTCTTAACCCGGCCGCAATGATAACCCACGTTGGAGGACTTGACAGCGTTATCGAAACCACGCTTAACCTTCCGAACATTAAAGGCGGAAAGAAACTTTCGTACACAAATATTTCGATGCCCATGACCGCTATCGAAGATTTTGAAAAACTCGGCGAAACCGACGAGATGTTTAAACAGCTTGCAAAGCTTGTTAAAGACAACAATGGTCTTTGGAGCGCAAGCGCGGAAAAATATCTTTTAGAAAACGCTAAAGCTATATAATGCTGAAAGTAATGAGGGTGTAACATGAATTTACAACAAGCTATTGAACACGCAAAACAAAATGTAAACAACAGAAATAACGCCGACGGAAGACTTTCCGGAAAGGTTGCTATAGTTACCGGAAGCGCCCAAGGTTTTGGGCTTGGAATTGCGAGGGAGCTGTATGAGCAAGGCGCATCTGTCGTTATTGCCGACCTTAACGCGGATCTTGCAAAAAGCGTTGCTGCGGAACTTGGCGAAAGGGCTTTTTCCGTTTCGGTAGATGTGTCAAACGAACAGTCGGTTGAAAAGATGGTGTGTGACACCGTCGAACATTTCGGAGGTCTTGATATCTTTGTTTCAAACGCAGGAGTTTTAAAAGCCGGAAGTCTTGAAGAAACCGACGTAGATACTTTTAACTTTGTCACAAAAGTTAACTACACCGGATATTTTATAACGACAAAATATGCTTCCGCGATTATGAAAGCACAATTTGAAGCAGACAGTTCCAAAACGTTTGATATTATCCAGATAAATTCAAAATCGGGGCTTGAGGGTAGCAACAAAAATTTCTCATACGCCGGCGGAAAATTTGGAGGAATAGGTTTAACGCAAAGCTTTGCGCTTGAACTTGTTCCGTATAACATTAAGGTTAATTCTATTTGTCCCGGAAACTATTATGACGGCCCGCTTTGGAGCGATCCTGAAAGAGGGCTTTTCAAACAGTATCTCGAGGGCGGAAAGGTTCCCGGTGCAAAGACTATAGCCGACGTAAAAGATTTTTATCTTTCAAAAAGTCCGATAAAAAGAGGGTGTTTCCCGAAAGACGTTGCAAAAGCAATTTTCTATGCGGTGGAACAAACATACGAAACAGGGCAAGCCATTCCGGTGACGGGTGGACAGGTGATGCTTAAATAATTCGTAATTACGTTTAGTTAATAGTTAATAATTAATAGTTAATAGTGCATGTGCGCCACTTCGTGGCGAGGTTTGAATGAGGAGTTAGGAGAGTGAGGAGTTAGGAGTGAGGAGTTAGGAGTGAGGAGTTAGGAGTTAGGAGTTAGGAGTTAGGAGTGTTGGTGCGCCTTACGGCGCAATTAAAATGGCAAAATTTTGAGGTTTTACCGTTGGCTTTAAACAGGCGGATGTAGGGCAAGGGCTCTGCTCTTGCCACACTCATCACCCGAACCATGCCCCAAACGGTGGATGTAGCATCTTGTGTCATCCAAAAGTTTACATGAATAGTTTTTCATTTGCCCTCTCAGTCAATCCGAGATTGACAGTCTCTCCATTATGGCGAGTATCGCCATTTTAGGGAGAGCCGAGGGAATGGCTTCTCCCTATATTGAAAACCAAAGGTTTTCAAATTGGAGAGACTGCACAAAGTGACTGAGAGGGTATTTGTAAAGTTTTAATTGACACAAGGTAGTACATTCCACCCATTGTGTTTGTGCAAACGGTATACAACCGTTTTTTTGACGAAACACGATTTTGCAATAGGGGTTTTTCGACAGTCTGAACGCCAATATAATTGGCGTTTTCGACATCCCGCTTTCAGCGGATTTGCGATGTTTTTTCGGGTCGTCGGGGACCGTTCCTACGATGTTCTATTATGACATTGTCGGAGAGACGAGCCAAATAAACCACAAAGCAACAAAATTTTATTCAAAATTTCGCCACGAAGTGGCGCACCACAACTCCTAACTCCTAACTCCTAACTCCTAACTCCTCACTCCTCACTAAAATCCCGACACTATTAACTATTAATTAATTAATGCCCTCTCTCTGTATCAAAAAATGAAAATTTAACAAAAAAATTAAATCCATAAAAGGAGAAAATATATTAATGGCAAAGATAACAATAATGCCTAAAATCGGTATTTCGATTGAATCGTGCGTCATAACCGAATGGCATAAAAACGTTGGAGACAGCGTAACGCTTGGCGAAAACCTGTTTAGCTTTGAAACAGACAAATCAACGATGGATCAAGAAGCCGAGGTTTCGGGAGTTTTGCGCGAAATCTTTTTTGAAGCCGGCGAAGAAGTTCCGGTTCTGTTGCCTTGTTGCATAGTGTCGGACGAGGGCGAGGATATCTCGGCACTTTTGGCCGAGGCAAAAGCCGCGCTTGCCGAAAGCGGGGTTCAAGCCGAACCTGAACTAGTCGAGCAACCGACCGCCGTTCAACAAACACAAAAAGCCGCCGCCCCGACATCAAACGCGTTAGCGGACGTAGAAAAGGTTTCTCCAAGGGCAAAATCCGTTGCTCAAAAACTCGGTGTGCCGCTTGAAGCTGTCGCGCCGACAGGTCCTTATGGAAGAATAATCGAACGCGACGTTAGAAACTGCGACGTTCGCATGACAAGCGCGGCGTATGCCTTAACGGGTGGCACGGCGATTGGTGGAAGAATAGGCGTTTCGGATGTCGCAAACGCTGCTTCGCCAGCTTCAAGCTCTGCCGCTTCGGTCGCTTCGGCGCAAAAACCAGCGCCTGTCAAGATACCTGCGCCCGATAAAAAGATTGTCGGCGAATATACCGACCAAAAGATGACTAAAATTCGCTCGACCATTGCGGCGGCTATGAAACATTCGCTAACGTCAACTGCCCAGTTAACAAACAATTCGTCGTTCGACGCTACAAGCTTAATGGCGACAGCAAAGGCGTTTAAACAACCCGGCGCCGTTCCGGAAGGCGACAAGATAACGATAAACGATATAATGCTTTTCTGTGTGTCGAGAGTTTTGAAAGATTTCCCCGACGCAAACTGCCATCTTCTCGAAGACGGTTCGGTTAGACATTTTGACGATGTCCATCTAGGTATTGCTTGCGCAACCGACAGGGGGTTAATGGTTCCGAAAATTATGTTCGCAAACAAAAAGAGCTTGCTTGAAATTTCAAGAGAATCAAAAAGTTTGGTTGAACAGTGTAAAAAAGGTTCAATATCTCCAGATCTTCTATCAAACGGCACGTTTACAACAACAAACTTAGGGTCTTTGGGCATAGAAAGTTTCACGCCGATACTTAATCCTCCCGAAGTTGCAATCCTCGGAATAAACGCCATAGTAACGCGTCCGAGAATTAAAGACGGCGAAGTCGAGTTCTATCCGTCTATGACGTTGTCCGTTACGTATGACCACAGGATTTTAGACGGAGCGCCGGCGGCACAACTTGCGATTGCATTAAAAAACATGCTTGAAAACGTTTCACAGGAGAGTTTAGTATGAGAGAATTTGATCTAGTCATAATCGGTGGTGGTCCCGCCGGATATAACGCCGCCGAAAGAGCGGCACATAAAAAGCTTAAAGTTGCGTTGATAGAAAAAACAAACGTCGGCGGCGTTTGCCTTAACGAAGGTTGTGTTCCGACAAAGGCGCTTCTTTACGCCGCAAAACAAGCCGACCACGCAAAACATGCCGAAGTTTTCGGCGTAACGGTTAAAGAGGTTTTGTTTAACCACAACGTAGCGGTTGCCCACAAAGACGACACGGTAACAAAACTTACGGGTGGCGTAGCGATGACGCTTAAAAAACAAGGCGTCGAATGGATTAAACAGACCGGAAAAGTTGTCGAAAAAACAAACGACGGATTTATTGTTGACGTTGAAACCGAGAGCATAAAAGCCAAAAACGTAATGCTTTGTAACGGTTCTTCTGTGTTTATTCCCCCTATTAAAGGTTCAAAAGAGGCGCTTGAAAGCGGTTTTGCGATAACAAGCAAAGAGGCTCTTGATATAAAAGATGTTCCGAAAAAACTAGTTGTTGTGGGCGGAGGGGTTATAGGCCTTGAGCTTGCTTCATATTTCAAAAGCGCCGGAAGCGACGTTGTGGTTGTTGAACTTCTCGACCAAGTTGGCGGACCGATAGACTCGAAACTGTCAAAAATTTTGCAAACTAACCTCGAGAAAAAAGGCATTAAGTTTATGCTTAAAAGTTCGGTTGACGAGGTTGCAAAAGACGGCGTAGTTGTTAAAACCGGCGACACAACCGAGACTTTAAAAGCCGATAAAATTTTGCTGTCTGTCGGAAGACGCGCAGACCTTTCGACGATAGACGCCGACAAACTCGGGCTGTTTACCGAAAAAGGCGCTGTTGTGACCGACCAATATATGAGGACAAACATAGGCGGATTGTACGCCGCCGGCGACATAAACGGAAAATCTATGCTAGCGCACACGGCGTATCGCGAGGGCGAAGTTGCGGTTGACCATATAACGGGCGGAAAGTCTATTATGCGTTATAGCGCAATCCCGGGCGTTATCTACACCGACCCAGAATATGCCGGCGTAGGCGAGACCGAACAGACCGCAAAACAAAAAGGGTTAAACGTTAAAACTGTCGAGATGTCGCTTAAATTTTCCGGCAGATACTTTGCGGAAAATCCCGACGGCGACGGATTGATAAGACTTGTTGCGGACGCAAAAGCCGACAGACTTTTGGGGGTTCACATGGTAGGCTCATACGCGTCCGAGATTATATTCGGCGCTTCGCTTATGATAGAACAAGAGATGAGAATAAGCGAAATCAAAGAAACAGTGTTCCCACATCCGACGGTTGCGGAGATTATACGTGAAGCATGCTTTTTGATTTAGTTAGGAGTTAGGAGTTAGGAGTTAGGAGTGGTGGAGCGCCACTTTCGTGGCGAAATTTAATATATGGTTTTATAGATTTTTTCGTTTTGGGTCGTAGGGGCGGATACCTTATCCGCCCGTCCTCGTCGCATAAACCTTGCCACAAAAAACGAAATGTAGGGCAAGGGCTCTGCTTAGAGCTCTGATCTTGCCGCCATCGACACCTGAACATTGCTGCTAGTCATCTACAACATCGCACAAAACACCATGGCGGTGCTATTTCATTTTTGCTAGCACACCTCAATCATAAATTACGCATTACGAATTACGCATTACGAATTAAATAAATTATAGGAGAAAACAAATGCCAAAAGAAATGTTTTTAGACCCTAAAAAGGTTAGGGCGAAAGGTGCTCTTAAATTCAACGATATCCCGCTTAACGCATACGACAAGACGGTTTCGGACGAAAGAAAAAACTATTCGGATGAACAACTTATTAAAATTTTCGCCGATATGGTTGCGCTTCGTGAGTTCGAGGGCATGTTGACAAAGATTAAAACCCAAGGCGAATACGAAGGGGTTAAACACACATATCCCGGCCCCGCCCATCTTTCGGTTGGTCAAGAAGCGGCGGCGGTTGGACAAGCATACTGTCTTACAACAGAGGACTACAGTTTCGGAAGCCACAGAAGCCACGGCGAAATCTTGGCAAAATGCTTGTCGTCGATAGATAAACTCGATGACAAGAGTCTTATCGAGATTATGGAAAACTTTTTGGACGGCGAGTGTTACGCGGTTGTTAAAAAAGAATATCCAAACGACACACCAAAACAACTTGCTGTGAAGTTTGCTTTGTACGGAACGCTTGCAGAAATATTCGCAAGAAAAACAGGGTTCCACAAAGGACTTGGCGGATCTATGCACGCATTTTTCTTGCCGTTCGGCGTATATCCAAACAACGCAATAGTAGGCGGTTCGGGACCCGTTTCGGCGGGCGGCGCGCTTTATAAAAAAGTTAACGGCAAAGACGGTATCGTTCTTTGTAACCTCGGCGACGGATCGATTGGTTGCGGTCCTGTTTGGGAAGCGCTTAACTTCTCGGCTATGAAACAGTTTGAAACTATCTGGGGCGACAAAGGCGGACTTCCGCTGTTGTTCACATTCTTTAATAACGGCTACGGCATGGGCGGATTTACGTCGGGCGAAACGATGGCGTATGAAGTTGTTGCAAGAATTGGTTCCGGAATAACCCCAACCCAGATGTATGCAGAACGTGTAGACGGATTTAACCCCCTTGCGGTTATCGACGCTGTTACACGTAAGAAAAACGACATCATCAAAGAGGGCAAAGCTCCGGCGCTTCTCGATATCGTGACCTATCGTTTTTGCGGACATTCAACAAGCGACGTCAACGCATATCGCGCGAAAGAGGAGATGGACGCTTGGAACGAAGTCGACCCACTCGTAACATACCGCGCCGAGCTCGTAAAAGCGGGCGTTGCGACAGACGAACAGTTGGGCGAGATAGTTGAAAGCGCAATTAAACGCATGGCAGAAATCTGTGCGCTTGCGGCGGATGTCGAAAAATCGCCGTATCTTGATATGAAAAACTGTGCGCCTATTGAAAAAATGATGTTCTCGAACCAAAGAGTTGAGTCTATGGACACGACAAGAGAACCCGAGATGCTCGTTCCAAAATCCGAGTGTGCTCCGCTTAACAAGATATTGAGCAAAAAAAGAACCAACACAGAAAACGGAAAAGCCGTTCCAAAGATTATGCGATATAACTACCGTGACGCTATTTCGGAACCGCTTCTCGAGTGTTATTATAAAGATCCGACATTCACGGCATACGGCGAAGACCTTCGTTTCTGGGGCGGCGCGTTCGCGATTACTCGTGACTTTGCTACTTGTTGCCCCCCAAAACGCCTTTTCAACTCGCCCATTTCGGAAGCCGCAATAGTCGGCTCGGCGGTTGGATATGCGCTTTGCGGAGGCAGGGTTATGGCGGAACTTATGTACGCCGACTTCATGGGAAGAGCGGGCGACGAAATTTTCAACCAACTTTCTAAATGGCAAGCAATGAGCGCAGGCATACTTAAAATGCCGGTTGTGCTTCGCGTTTCGGTCGGTTCAAAATACGGCGCGCAACACAGCCAAGACTGGACAGCTATGACGGCACACGTTCCGGGGCTTAAAGTTGTGTTCCCGTCAACCCCGTATGAAGCAAAAGGACTTTTGACAACAGCTTTAAAAGGAACCGACCCCGTCGTGTTCTTTGAAAGCCAACGTCTATACGACATGGAAGAACGTTTCAACGAGGGCGGAGTTCCGGTCGGCGAATATGAAATCGAGATAGGCGCAGTCAACAAAGTTCGCACAGGTAGCGACGTAACTATCCTTACTATCGGCGCGGCGCTTTACAGAGCGGTAGACGCGGCGGAACAACTTGAAAAACTCGGCGTTTCGGCAGAGGTTATAAATCTTTGTAGCATAAGCCCGCTTGATTACAATCCACTTATCGAGTCGGTTAACAAAACCGGAAAAGTTGTGCTTGTGTCGGACGCTTGCGAACGCGGAAACTTTATGAACGATGTTGCAAGAAATCTTTCGGAATTCTGCTTCGACAATCTCGACGCTCCTCCCGTTGTCATAGGCGCGAGAAACCTTATCACTCCTCCGTTTGAATTCGACGAAGATTTCTTCCCACAAGCTTCGTGGATAATCGACGCCATTCATTCAAGGATTATGCCGATTGACGGATATACCCTTCAAAACGACGAGATTACACCGCTTCAAAAGGTTAAACTCGCTAAAGAAGGAAATTAAGACGTTTTAATAATGACATAAATATAAAACGGGCGAACCATTGTGTTCGCCCGTTTTATTTACGCAATTAAACGCCGAACCGTGTTCGGTTCGGCGTTGCTAAAGTTGTGGCTGTTCCATACAACCGTTGAGAAAACATTTGGGGGAATTTATCTTTAAATAGAGCCGACGGTCTCCCGCCAAGCATCTATATTTCGCGGTTGTTTTTTCCCAAAGGCTGTCTGAAGTGTGATATCTTCCAAGATCTTCGCTAAGTTTTCGCTAGAGTCTTGCTGAAAGTCTTCGCTAGAGTCTTGCTGAAAGTTTTCGCTAGGGGTCTTGCTGAAAGTTTTCGCTAGGGGTCTTGCTGAAAGTCTTTGCTAGGGGTCTTGCTAAGTCTTTGCTAGGGGTCTTGCTAAGTCTTCGCTAAAGTTCTTGCTAGGTTTTCGCTAAAGTTCTTGCTAAGTCTTTGCTAAAGTTGTTGCTTCGAGAAACGATTAAATCTTTTCCACGTGTTAATCGTTCTCTGTAGTTATAATCTAACATTAAAAAATTAACGTTCTATATTTTTTTTAAGAACATTTTAAATTATTTTGAGTTTGCAAATTTTTATTAAAAATACGTTCTTTTTTTCGACATTATTTTCTTTCGCTTCGCTTGTGTAAAGAAATTTTTTTATTTGCTTTTAACTGTAGATTTGCAAAAAAAATATAAACAAACTTGTTTTGTGACAATAACAAATATAATAATACGGCGTTGTTCGACCGAAAAAAAGCGGCTCTGAAAGTATTATTTAACCCCAAAGATTTAATTGGTTTAAGCTTTTGGGATTAAAATAATAAGGAGTGAATTTTTTGAGCAACAAAAAAGTCTTTGCAATTTTCTGTTTAGTTTTTCTTTTGATTTTTGGCGCTTTGCCAATCGAGGGACACGCGGTTGATTACTATTTGGGGGACGGCAAAAGCACGCTGTCTTTACAAAAACAGGCGCAAGACGCGACAGACGACTTGCCGACGGTAACCGATGAGCACGGCAACAGTTTTCAATTTTTTGATGTGACGTTGTCGATAAGCGGAGGCATTAGCCAAACATCGGTAAAAAGCGGCGGCGACGTATTGATTGTTTTGGATCAATCGGGTTCGATGAAGTCCAACAAAGTAGAGGGCGTTTCGCTTGCAACCGAACTTAAACAAAACCTTAATGGAACGTCAAGCGAAGAGGGACTTCTCGAACATCTTGTCGACCTTGGGTGTAACGTTGGGGTTGTGGCGTTTGGGGACACCTCAAAGGCATATAACTTTAACGCAAACAACAAAACCACATACGACCATGATGTCGAGGTTTTACCATACGAACTTTATTTTACAAACAACCTCTCAAAGCTTGAAAACGCCGTCTCGGATGCTCTTGACATCGATAGTGGAACATCAACCAACACGCACGGCGGATTGTTGATGGCGAAGACGTTGGCGAACGGTTGGGAGCTTTCAAAAAACGCCGACAAGAGCGAAAATCTTATTGTAGTTGTGTTCACCGACGGTGTGCCGACCGCAAGATACCTAAACTCAAGTAGCGTCACCAACGACAGCTCGAGCGCTTATTGTAGCAAAGAAGAGTTTAACGACACGGTAGAAACGGGACAAGATATATTAAAGATATCGGACGACATAGATATATTCACGTTTGGTATGTTGGCGTCTTACAATGAGGGTAGCGACCAATTTAACCTGGCTCAACGCCTTTTAGGGGAGACTTCATATAAATATAACAGGTTAAACAACGAGACAAACGTTGCAAAAGATGCCGACAACGACGCACGTTGGACCGAAACTTCAAGCTATGTAGACATGTACATACCTCTTGACTCAAGCGCGACCGAAAGCGATTACAAGGAAGCTTTTGAAAAACTTTCCGAAACAATCGAGGAGGTGATTGAACTTAAAGTTGACTTGTTCGACGAGATACCGCAGGGTTTTGAATTGGTTGAAAACAGCATAGTCATACAAAATTCCGCAAACTCGGAAAACTTGCAACCCCCAAGCGTAAACGCCCAAAACGAACTGACGATAGACGGTTTAGCGGTGTCGACCGACAAACAAAACCCGACAACCGTTAAATATACCGTCAAGTATCTCGGAAGCGACTACGGAAACGCATTTTCAAACGTTACGGCATACGTGACAACGGAACAAGACCCCGACACAAAAAGGCTGTTTCCAAAACCGGTAGTCGGGCTTAAACCAAAGACGGTTGACGACGTAGCGTTTGCCGGGGTCGGACAACAAATAGAGATCGACATAACGGACAATGATTTTTTAAAAGCGGCAAACAAAGTTTTTGAACAAGGATATAAAATCGACGACGATATAACTATATCGCTTTACAACCTTGACGGAACACCGATTGACCCTGTTGATTATTCCGTGACGATTAAAGACGACAAGTTGAGCTTTGTCTCGAATACCGGCAACACAAAAGAATTTTTATATACAATTAATATAAACGCCGAAATACATGAAGACGGCGAACAAAACACGAAAAAAGAGATATCTTTAACCTCTCGCAAAACAAAGGTTACCGTTAACATGACGACGTCACACACCGTTAACAAAACGTGGGTAGACCTTTCGGCGGACAACAAGGCGACACCGCCCAAAATCGAAGTTTTTCTTGAACGCTCAAGCGACGGAGTGACCTTTGAACCGGTTGAGGGCAAAAAAGCGATATTAACTCCCGAAGGTTCAAACGGAAGCTATAGCGCAACTTATACCTTTACAGAGCTTCAAGCGGGGGAACAAGACAAACAATATATCTATAGGGCGTATGAAAACACCGAGTCAAAAGCATATGCCGTTACAACTACATGTTTTGCTAACCAAACAAACATAACAAACACAAGAAAACTGTACGACGAGGACGGAGATATAACCGTTTTAAAGGTTTGGGACGACGAACAAAATAAATTTTCCAACCGCCCCGACACGCTTGAAATTAGTTTAACGGGGACGGCGGGCAACGCTGTTTTAATCGGCCAAAACAAGACTCTTTTGGTTAATTCATCAGCCGACAGCCAAGAGGTTTTGTTTGAAAACATGCCGTCACATTCTGTATTAGGGGTTGAGATAACCTATTTAGCGGACGAAACAGTGGTGCCTAGCGGTTACGCAAAATCGCTCGACGGGTTATGTGTTACAAACAGCACGATTAAATCGTCTATAACGGTTAAAAAGATTTTTGACGGCGGAACCGAGGAGCTTTCAAAGATTTCTTCTGTTAAAGTTGATATCTTAAGTTCTGTTTCAAATACGATAATGGACAGCCTTGAGCTTTTGCCGTCCGAAGGATACACGGCGCAAACTGTTCTTTTGCCGACATATCTAAACGGACAAAGGGCGGTTTATCGCGCGGTTGAAACGGATATCATACCGATAGACCAAAACGACCCGATTGTTGGCGTGTTTACAGCGACAAGCAGTCTTTCTTCAAGCAACGAGATAACGCTTACAAACGTATATGAAAGCAGCACACGCGATTTCGTAGTCACGAAAAACTGGGAAGTATACGGATATGAACAGTATAAAACATCGGTTCAAGTTGCGGTTGTCGCGTCGGTTTCGGGCGAGCCTTTCAACCTCGATGGAATAACGACAACTGCTACTCTTTCGGAACAAAACGGATATTCACACACGTTTTTAGGACTTCCGATAACGGATAGCGAGGGCAACACGATAACATACAGCGTTTCGGAAGATGTAAACAACGATGTTTTTGAAAGCGTTGTCGAGTACAACGAAAGCGGAGCGACGATTACGAACAGCCTTAGAGTTAACAGCGTTGAGTTGACAAAGGTTTGGGTCGACCAAAGCAACCGAGATTTAATGCGCGAAGACATAACCCTTCTGTTCCAAAGAATGGAGGAAACAAGTTTTCAAACGCTTGTCGAGATAGATTATGCCGAAGCGGAATTTACCTCGGACAGTTTGTCCAAAGATTTAATAAACCTGCCTGTGTATGACGTCGACGGAACTTTGATAGAATACAACCTTGTGGAACAAAGTGTTCCGACAGGGTACGAAGTTTCATACAAACTCAAAGAGGACGAAACAGAGCAAACGCCGAGTTCGTCAGGATTTAACCTTGACAAACAAACGTATGAGGTTATTGTTACTAACACGTATGTTGTTGAGGATATGACGGTCGAGTTTTTGAAGGTTTGGGACGACGACAACAATCGCGACGGAATTCGCCCAACCGTTACGTCACCCGAGGACGACCCGCTAGGAGTCACGCTTGAGGGAGGGATGTTCCATGAAGGAACTGCTCCCGATTCTGTGGAGGTTACCGACCAAGGCTGGCTTTATACCTTTAACAACATTCCGGTAAATTATAACCGACAAACGGCGGAATATCTTGTGTTTGAACAGGTTCCGCAAGGCTACACCTGTAACAACCAACCCGAGAACAGCCGAATAGCCGCCGAACCGGAAGAGTTTAGCGAGATAGATAACTCAATGTCGTTTACGTTAACCAACACCCACATACCGGAACGCGCAACCGTAACCCTTGTCAAGACGTGGGAGGACGACCAAGACATGTTTTCCAACCGTCCTGACGACGTTTCGGTGCAGCTTCAAAGCCAAACCGCAGGCGTGCAAATTCCAACACCGTTTATTGTTAAACAAGACAACGTCTGGACGTATACCTGGCCCGACATGTTTGCGTTCCAAAACGGAGCACGCGTGACGTATGATACCCCGGCGGTTGGCGAGATACCGAACTTTTATGACAAGGGTACTGTTTTTGCTTCCGATCAAACGGGGTTGAATTTTGAAGTTGCTCATACCTATGCGGTCGAGCCGTTGACATACACGGTTCAAAAGGTTTGGCAAAACGACAGGGCAAACGATATCTTTGCGCGGCCGTCGGGGGTTGCGGTTCGTCTTGAGATGCAGCTTGACGGCGAAAGCGGATTTTCCGACACGTTTATCGTTTATCCCGGCAACGTGATATTGGTTGGAAACGAGGATACATGGACATTTGCGTTTTCCGAACTTCCGGCATATGTCGAGGGAAGAGCGGCGCAATACCGCGTTCGCGAAGTCACAAACCTTTCGCCTACCTACACAACAAGTTATAGCTATGGCGAAAACGTAACGACTATATACAACAGCTACAATGTAACTACCGAAGTCGTGCCCGTTTCAACCGTTCCGCAAACCGACGACAGGTTTCCGCTTGATGTTATGTGGATATTGTCGGCGGTGTCGGTTGTTCTTGTTGGAATATCGTTGGCGATTAAGTTTGGGTTTAAAAACTATTTAAAACAAAATCCAAAACCGAAAGAAAGCTTCGACATAGAAACTTATAGGGGGACGGATGAAATTTAAAGGTATTATAATTGATTTGTTAACCAGAATACTTGTGTTTCTTGACAAAACGGCCAAAGCGGTGGTAACAAAGATAAAAAACCTTAAACCGGCTTCTCTTATAAACATAATAATAGGCGTGTCGATAGGTTCGCTTTGTATATCGCTTGTGTCAATAATGACGTATTATACCCTTTTGTCTTTTGAAAACAACAAAATTAAAGAGGTACAAGCGATTATGTCGGGGGAAAAAAAAGCGGTTTTAAACGATGAAAGTAGCGAGGGACAACAAACGAAAACCGCTGAGCAGCTGTTTTTTGAAAACTTCAATAGTTTAAAAGAGCAAAATTCCGACATGGTAGGGTGGATAGAGATACCGCAAACAACAATAAACTATCCTGTTATGCAAACCAAAGACGACCCCGAATTTTATATACGCAAGAATTTTGAAAAAGAGTATTCTTTTTCGGGGACACCGTTTGCGGACGCCGCGGCAGACATTGACGGCGAGGGAGGAAACATCGTAATATACGCCCATAACATGAAAAACAACACGATGTTTTCTGTTTTGGAAAACTATCTTAACCGTTCTTTTTGGGAACAAAACAAACTTATCAACTTTAGCTCAAACGAAACAAAGATGCAGTATGAGATTTTTTCGTCGTTTATTATAGACACAGATATACGAAACCCCGAAGCACTTGTCGCATATCAAAGCCTTAACGGCGCCGCGCCTATCGAAGTTGACGAGTATCTAGAGTTTCTCAAACAAAAAAGCGTATACCAAACCGAGATAATCCCCGACATAGGCGACAGTTTTTTGACGTTGTCGACTTGCACGAATGAACAGGAGACGGACAGGATAGTTGTTGTGGCGAAAAGAATAGAGAACTGAGTTAATGGGGAATTTGGAATGCGTAATTCGTAATTCGTAATTAAGGTGTCGCCTTCGGCGACAATTCAGGGTATTAAAAAACCCCTATTGCAAAATCGTGTTTCATCAAAAAAACGGTTGTATACCGTTTGCACAAACATAATTGGTGGAATGTAGGGGCGGATATTATCCGCCCGTTCCGACACAACCCACAATGTAGCAAAAAAAACTTAGAATGAGTTTTTTTGTTACTATTTAGCCGTTTAATTATCATAATAACAGCGGTTTATATAATTTGTGCAACTAATGGCGGGCGGATGGTATCCGCCCCTACGTATAGTTTTGTGCAACATTTTTGAGGGTGTACCTTTTTTGACGTACTAAAAGGACAGGGTTTCCCCTGTCCTTCGTTATGACTTATGTTATAATATCAGCTGTTTTGTCGTAGCTCTTTAACACGGGCTGCCGCAATATTCGCAACATCCACTTGAGTTTGGAAGCGTCGTCGCGTTACAACTCGGGCAGGTAACAGCGGTTTTTGGGGCGTTTTGTGCCTTGATTTGCTCTCTTGCGTGTTCCCTTAAAGTTGTAAGCGCAGATCGAATAGCTTCGGCGTCCTCTTCGGCGTTCCTGTATTCAACGCTAAACTTGCTGTCGACATTTCGGTCGTTAATCTTGAAATCTATCTCGTCAAACCACGGAGAGTTAACATGTATGGTCATGTTGAAATCATAGTTTCTTTCATAACGCGGTGGTCTGTAGCTTACCCTTTTTCCGTCTTTATCGGTGTCGAATTTTTCCCATTCGTGTTCGCGAATGTCAAGGTCGCAACCGGTAACCTGTGAAAATTCGATTATGTCGGGATTTTCTTCTTCCCATTTTTTAGATTTTGAGTAAAACCAAAGTTGTTTGTCTTCGTCGATGTATATCTTGCTTTTTCCCCCGATAACTTTGGTTGGATTAAACTCGGCAACCTTTTGCTTGTTTTCCTCTCGATATTGGAGTTGTGCTTTAATCTCCTCGATAGTCGAGCTTCTTCTGTCGTCGAAAAACGGCGACAACAGTTTTGCGCAGTCTTTACAAAGGTTTCCGTCTTCAAGTTTTCTGTTTCCCAAAAAACCAATCTTTTCACCGCACACATCGCAATATTTTTTGTCAAAGAGTCCCATTGTCAAAATCCTTTCTGTTATATAAAAATTTTTATATTAGTCATTGCTTCCTTAAAAATTTGTTTCGTGGCATTTCTACAGTTAATAACATGTATTGTATTTTTTAAATGCTTTTTCACTCTTTGGAAAGTATAACGTCATAGCCCATGCCGGCGACATTGATGAGCTTTAGAGTGTTGTCGATAAACTCTCCGTACAAATCAGCCGAATCGACCGGTTCGGGCTCTGAGATTACGATTTGGTCACCCTCAACAGTCCACAAGAAATCGTATACTATATAGTTAATAAATAATTCGCCTGTTCCGTTTTGTTCAAGCTCCAGCTTTATTCCGCCGGGCGCAACTTCGTATGGGTCGATGTCAACACCCATCATTAAAACAGAGGTTGCAACCCAAACGCCATACATTTCTTCTGTGATTACAATATTTTCCTCGGTTGAGTCGATAGACGTGCAAGACGATAAAATAAAAAGAAGCGTTAATGCCAAAACAGTTTTGAATAATTTTTTCAAAGCAATATTATCCTTGTTATCTTGTTTTAATGATAATGAATTTCAGCCTTGTATTGTAAAGATTGATATATTTTAATTATACTAATAAAACAATATATATTCAACAAAAAAAATAATTTATTATGTTTTTTTGTAATAAACAAAGGGGCTCCAATCGAAGCCCCTTTGTTGTTTTAATTATTAAACTTAAGCGTATTGTGTCAAAGCGAAAAGGAGCAAGAAAATTATCGAAAGAACCCAAAGAGTTACTGGGATTTCTTTAAATTTGCCTTTTGAAACTTTAACGATGATGTAGCTTATGAAACCAAAAGCGATACCGTCTGCTATTGAATAGAAGAAAGGCATACCGATGATTGTAAGGAAAGCGGGGATAGCGTCTTCCATGTTGTCCCATTTAATGTTAGAAGCGTTTTTCATCATGAATACGCCAACGATGATAAGAGCGGGAGCAGTAGCCGCGCCCGAGATTATGCCGGCTATCGGTGCTAGGAAGATAGCAAGAACGAAAAGGACGCCGACAACTATCGATGTGAGCCCTGTTCTTCCGCCTTCTTCAACGCCCGAAGCGCTTTCAACGTATGTTGTAACGGTTGATGTACCGATTAAAGCGCCTGCACATGTTGCAACAGCGTCAGCTATCAAAGCTTTGTCATAGTCTTTACCTTTGATGTTTGTTCCTTCCGAAACGCCGATTAGTGTTCCCATTGTGTCGAACATGTCAACCATTGTGAACGTGATGACGGCTGTTATAAGCGGAAGAAGTCCGAGCGACATAAGGTTGAAGTCGAGTTGTAAGAATGTTGGAGCAAGGCTTATCGAACTCATCGAGATTTGTTCCGGGATCATCGTGATTCCCATCGGGATGCCAATGATTGTTGTTGCGATGATGCCGATAAAGATTGCGCCTTTAACATTAAGAACCAAAAGAACGATTGTGATCAAAAGGCCGATTAATGCGAGCGACGGAGCGCCGTTTAACATGTTAAGGTCGGGAATTCCAATAGCAAAAGTTGCGATACCGCCGTTAACAAGTCCGAGAAGTGCAAGGAAAACGCCGATTCCAACGCCTATTGCGCTTTTAAGGACTGCCGGGATAGATTCAACAATAATTTTGCGAAGCGGAGAGATGGTTATCAAAAGGAATACCATTCCCGAGATAAGAACAAGCGCAAGAGCTTGTTGCCATGTGTAGCCCATTCCAAAGCAGATTGAATAGGTGAAGAATGCGTTGAGTCCCATGCCGGGAGCTTGTGCAAAAGGAACGTTTGCCAAGAATGCTGTTAAGAAACATCCTATTGCCGAAGCTATACATGTTGCGACCAAAACTGCGTTTTGATCCATTCCTGTTTCCGAAAGCATGCCCGAGTTTACAAAGATGATGTATGCCATTGTAAAGAATGTTGTAATACCGGCTATGATTTCGGTTCTGACGGTTGAGCCGCGCTCGGAGATTTTGAAAAATTTGTCCATATTATTGTCCCCCAAAATAAATATTTAAAAAAGAGGGCAGTTATACCTTTAAAAATAAAGATATTAAATGCCCTCCTTTTGCTACAATATTTTTAACCAATAAAATATATACAAAACGAAAATATGATTATAGCACAGACGACACGCTTTGACAATACCTGAAATAAAGATGAAGGTGTATTTTGCGATTCGACATTTTGCGATAATTTTTATTTAATTCTACATCAATTATTTTGCTTTTGCAAGTTTTTTTTAAAAAGGCTAGATGTTTTTTTCAAAATATAATGTATAGTAACTGTTTGTCATGTAACTGTAGATAGATAAAACGGTATCTTTTTCGCTTAAATAAAACCTAAATTGTTTTGTCCAAACTCTCTCGCTTGAACCGATATACATAATGTTTTCTTCAAATTTCTCATATAACCCATAGTATCCGGAGAAACTGTAGCCCGGAACGTTGTAGACGGGTTTTCCGCGCGTTGTTTCGGAGTCGATCTCGAAATAGTACCCGCCGCCCGAAAACCTTTTGTCCAATAGGCGGAAAAAAATGTACTCGGTTTCGGTTATGTCTAAAAACCCTTCGAGTTGATATATAATCTCAAGGTTGGCGCTTATGTTTTCGTCTGTACTCCAACTAGCTTGTTGAAGTGTTCTTAACAAAACAAACTTGTTGGCATCAAGAAACCCGTTTAGCATTTCAGCGTCAAACCCTTCGGGAACGATGTCGGAAGCTTCGTATTGCTCGACAAGTCGGTCGTAAACCGCCGTTTGAGCCGACGTTATAAGGTCGGCGGTGTCGCGAAAAGTGGGGTCTATTGTGGCTAGATATCCATAAGCATTTGAATAAAAACCCTGTTCGAGTTCAAGCTTGCCAAGCTCATATATACTATCCATGTATATGTTGTCCTCGTCGGGAAAATGCGAAAGTTTGTCCGACAAAAGAGAGGCGGCTTCGGTGTACTTTCCGGTTTCAAAAAGCTCTTTCGCTCCTCTGTACAAAAGTTCTGTAACTTCGTCGACATGTTCGGGGTTCAAGATAAAATTAAGGTTGCTAGCCGCCGCCGAAAAACTTTTTTTTTCAATTAAATCCAATGTCCAAAGATAATAGCTAAGTTCTATCTGTTCGGTTGTGTCAAAAAAATCAGGGTTGGACGAAAAAAGCTCGATTGCCGACATGTAGTTTCCGTTTGACAAAGAGTCTTTCGCTTCAAAGTAGTTGATAGTTTGGCGCCCAAAAAGCAGCCCTAAAGCCAAGACTGTTGATAAAACAAAAGCAATTAAGAGAATTATCAATTTTTTTGAAGGTTTTTTTAACTTTTTTCGAGGTGATTTTGTTTTTTTTGTAGCTTTTGGTTTTTGCTGTTCAAGGTCACTTGAGGTCATGCCGGGTTTGTAAATCATGTTGTATATCCTATAAATATTTATTGAGAGAAGAATTTTTTTCAATAGTGCGCACTAGTAATACGCCGAGTATCATGCAACTTATAGCCTGTCCAATGGCGACGGTTAACCCGTTGAACAACATGAGTCCAATGTCTGTGCTGCCCATGAAAAAATATGTAATCATAGGACCTATGACAACGGCGTTAACAACGACGGGCGGAATGCTTGAAGCGATGGCGAGGCCTTTTGTTCGATGATTTCGCAAAACGTGCGCAAGCCAAGCGCCAATAAACGTAGCAAGAGTTCCGAAAAACGCGTCGATTGGTGTTGAAAACAAAAGGTTAGAGACAAGGCAACCTAGCGTCACCCCAAAAACCGCCTGAGGCATGACAACGGACAAAAGCACGAGAGCTTCACTTATGCGAACTTGTATCGCTCCGAACGAGGAGAACGAGAAAGCAAGAGTCAAAACGACATAAAGCGCGGCGATGATTGAGGTTGTCAAGATGTTTTTAATAAGTTTATTTTCCATACAGTATCTTTCTTTGTTTTTTGATATTTTACTATTATAACTTAAAAACAGTTTTTATGTAAAGTTTTTAAATAATATGGGTGTGGACAAAAGTTAATCAACTCTGCTTTACTACTCGCAATAATATCTTTATAATACAATTGAATAACAAAAATTTATCTAAATAGATAGTAAGGCTGTTTTATTTAGAATAAAAAGTAAAAAATTATTACTTTATATATATGGTATTAATATATTAAAAGTAAAATTAATTTTATAAATTTGCGCGAAATTTTATCAAAACTTAACCGAAACAGTGCTTTTTTATGCTGGTTTAGCGACAAAATAGTGGGTTTTTCGACTTTTTTAAACTTTTTATAAATTTTTTCGAAAAAAGTGTTGACAAACTCAAAAGTATTTGATAAAATATAAT
>CAYJJR010000022.1:0-28870 GCA_964370565.1 uncultured Oscillospiraceae bacterium
GAAAAGCGAATAATTAAAAGGTTAAAAAAAGATATCGACAGAATTTCTTGAGATTATTATTTGCTAGCAGAGTACGGTTCTATTTAAAGCAAAATATTAACCTATATCATCATACAAAAAATTATATTGGGCGACGGTTGTTTCGCCGCCATTTTGAGCTTCAAGGGTAAGCGTTAGAATATAAAAAGTGACATCGTCTTTTAAACATAAATTTTTTATTAAAAGTGCAACATCATTTGCTGTTTGTTCATTAAACTGCTGTGTGTTTATCGTTAGATATATTTCTCCGCAACGTGACGCAACATCGTTTAGTTCCTTTTGACTTAAAATCTTATCTTTTATAAGCGAACCTGTGGATACCGAAAAGTCAAATGTTGGACTCTCGTCGGAATGAAAAGCAAGTCTACCGTAACTATTGGGATTAACATCAAAGGGGAAATCGTCAGAAAATATTATCTTTTCTACAAGTTCTCGGTATTCGTAATTAAGGCGCATACCGGTGTTAAATCCATTTGCTACCGTAAGGTCATACGTGTTTTGTTCAATCCCTCCGAAGCGGTTCATTACAAGACTAAATTTTGTGTCAATGCTTGAGGGTGACGAAATAACTGCGTTGTATGAGCCTCTTTTCGGTGCATATATCATGTCAGTTATGATATAATCGGAGTCCCAATAGTGTTGATCTATATAGTCTTGGGCAGAGCTTTTTGAAACAGCATATAAAACAGGGTTTCCAAGTAAAAAAACAGCGATGCCAACAACTAAAAGAACTAATAGTAAAGCAGCTATAACAGATATTTTTTTTGCGTTTTTCTTCATAAAGTCATTTCTCCTTATATTTTTTTATAATATTTAAGCGCTATGATTAACTTTTTTTGTTTCAAGAATTTCTATAAAGTTTTCTTTGATAATCTCGTCGAGAAGCAGACCCTCGAACCGAAATTCAGCTTCAACTCCTTTTTCAAAAGGAATTTTATACATTGAAAACGACAGATTATTAAAGCTAATACCGCTTTCGCTTAACAGATCGTTTGCCATTTTTATAATGTCGGCGGAAACTTCAAGCGATGGGTTCTCGTGCTCGACGTAGACGGTAACCGTTCCGTATTCTATTGCTATTTCGTTTAGTTCGGCGGCGCTGTATATTTTGTCGAATACAAGCTCAGATGAACTTGGCGTAGAGATATAGCCGCCAAAATTGATTAGATAGTCGGGCTTTTCGCCGTTTACGTTATAGACTGTATCCAATTTAGATAATGATTGATGGTATTGATTTAAAAGGCGCATATGGGTGTTTGACTTTTCGTCAACCTGAGAATTATATGTGTTTGAATTAAAACTTCCGTTTCTTGAATAGCTTAAAGTGAAACTACTGTCAATGCTTGTTTCAGATGTAACATCGACAAAGTAAGTCTTTCGAGTTCTGTCGTAAGTTACGCTTGAAACTTCGTAATCTAAGTCGCCGTATTCCGTTTTAACAAGGGTTTCTGCTTGGCTTTTTATAGAAGCCGATGTTACAGGGTTTCCGACAAAGTTATCAAGCAAAAGAATTACAAATACAAGTAGTATAACTGCGCCGATTACCGCCAAAATTTTAAGATGTTTTTTAATTTTCATGGCTTTCGTTCTCCTTTTTTTGTTTAGTTGTTTCGGTTTCTTTTCTTAATCCAAATTCAAACAAAAATGCTATTAATACGCCCAAAAGCATCAATCCGCAATATATAAATGCATATAAAAAACCGGCTTGTATTTGATTCCAATATATATAGTTTCTAACAAACGACACAGCAAAAACAGCGAGAGCAGCAACATAGAGTTTTGATTTTAACGCGAAATAGCTTAAAGCACCTATTGCCGGCATTATCAAAATATTGTAGTATTGTCCCATACTTATCATAAGCGAAGAACCAAACAAAATCCCCAAAGTTATCAAAACTAGCGCTATTATATATAAACGACTTTTGATTTTCTTTAATATTTTTGTGTCGTTCGGCTTTGGTTTTTCATATGTTTCAAAGATTTGTTTGCAACTTTCGCAATTTTGCGTATGTTCAACTACCGCTTGTTCGCTTTGTTTGCTTGCTACGCCGTCTATAACAAGGGGCATTAGATCTAAACATATATCACAGTTTAATTTATTCATAAATCATATCCTCCTTTAAAAGAATTTCCCGTATCTTTCGTTTAGTTCTGTGGTCAACTACCCTTGCGGAACTTTCCGAAATATTAAGTTTTTTTGAAATCTCAAAATATGAATACCCCTCGATTCTCATTAAGACAATTTTTCTGGCAACATCTTTTTCTTTTTCCAAAAGCTTTGCTACCTTTAAAACAATCTCGTTTCTCAATATTATATCTTCGTTTTGCTGTTCGCTTTTTATGTACTGTTTAAGCAAGAAATCTTGCGCAAGTTTTTGTTTTTTGTCTGCCCTTATATGTTCATACCATTTGTGGCGAGCTATCGAAAAAAGCCACGTTTTTATGTCGCTGTTACCTTTAAAAGAGGGCAAAGATTTTATTGCGCTTATAAAGACTTCAGATGTCAAATCTTCCGAAACTTCTGGATTTCTTGTTTGTGAAACTAGATAGTTGAAAATATCTTGTTTATATAACGTGTACAAACTTTCGATAGAATTTTTCATATTAATTAGTAATCGCCCTCCTCTCATAGCCTTTACTGTTCGTTATTATATTAGTGATAAAAAAAACGACTTTGTTACAATATCAAAAAAAATAAGTTCATTATATTTTTCATATGGTTTAATTTTAACATAAAAAAAATGTAACAAACTCTATTGTTTTTGTAAATTTTTTGAATTTTGAATAATTTTAAATATTTCCACCAACACTCTTGTCAACAAAACGACAGGAGTAAATTTTTTTATGCAAAACTGCAAAGTTGAGATATGCGGAGTTAACACATCAAAACTCACGCTTTTAACCGAAAAACAAAAAATTGCGCTCATAAACGAGATGCGCGACGGAAACAAAACCGCAAGAGAAACGCTTATTCGAGGTAACCTTCGTCTTGTTTTAAGCGTTGTTCAAAAATTTACCAACAGAGGGGAACAAGCGGACGACCTTTTCCAAGTCGGGTGTATAGGGCTTATGAAGTCGATTGATAATTTTGACACGTCACATGGGGTTAGGTTTTCGACATACGCCGTTCCGATGATAATAGGGGAGATTAAAAGATACCTTCGCGACAACAGCAGCATAAGGGTCAGCCGTTCGATTAGAGATCTTTCGTACAAAGCTATGCAAGCAAAAGAGATGTTGCAAAACAAAAACAACAACGAGCCGACAGTGTCCGAGATTGCCAAAGAACTAGGTGTTGATACGATGGACGTAATAATGTCGCTTGAATCGGTGTCGCTTCCGATTTCTCTCAACGAGCCGCTTTTTTCCGACGGCAACGACGCGGTTTTTATCATGGACCAGATAAAAGATAAGGAGGGCGAGAACGACTGGATTTGCGAGATATCACTTAAACAGGCGCTTAAAAATCTTTCAGAACGCGAAAAAAGAATATTAGACCTTAGATTTATGAAAGGAAAGACACAAACTCAAGTTGCAAAGATAGTTTCGATTAGTCAAGCACAGGTAAGCCGACTTGAAAAAAACGCATTAAAGACGATTAAAGAAATGATATAAAAAAATGTGGAGTTTTTCGCCGATTTTGCATAGTATTAAAAAAAGGAGATTTTTTATGACATTTTCAAAACTATGTGAAAAAGAAGTTATTTCGATTAAAAGCGGAAAAAAGATAGGATATGTAGATGATGTCGAGTTTGATAAAGGTTCGGCAAACATCGAAAGGCTTATAGTCTACGGTAAACCAAAACTTATGGGATTTAAAGGGAAGGAACAGAACATTATTATCGACTGGTGTGACGTTGTGACGTTTGGCGACGACACAATTTTAATTAAAGGGGACTACGAAAGGGTTAGAGTAGAGGTTAAACAAGTAGAGATAGGGTAAAGCAAAACGAACAGGATTTTTTCCTGTTCGTTTTGCTTTATGATATTTAATTTTTCAAACTAAATCAATCACTCGTGTAGGGCAAAAGAGCAAGGTGACGAGCTCTTTTAACTGCAACCGTAATGTCGCGTTGGTGTTTCGCACATGTTCCGGTTACACGTCTCGGAATGATTTTTGAACGTTCCGAAACAAATTTTCTAAGACGAGCAACGTCTTTATAATCTATTGAACCCGCTCTGTCTACACAGATTTGGCAAACTTTTCTTCTGCGTTGACGCATGTACGGATTGCCTTGAGGTCTTTCGTTTTGTCCGTTTTCCATTTTATATGAAATCTCCTTATGTTATTTTTTAGAACGGAAGATCTTCATCGTTTGTTACAACCGAAAAATCATCCGGTTCGCCCGCCGAGAACGAAAGATTTTCGTCTTCTGCGGGGGGAGCAAACTGATATCTGTCTTCCGTAGCTGTGTTGGAAGAAGAAGCCGAAGCCTTGCTTTCGGTGAAATAGACGCTATCTGCAACTATTTCGACGGCTTTACGTTTCTTTTCTTCCTTGTCCACATAACTGCGAGTTTGGATTGAACCTTGAACCGCAATCATCTGGCCTTTTTTGAAATATCTGCAGATAAATTCTGCTGTGTGTCGCCACGCGACAACATCAATAAAATCCGCTTGACGTTCGGCACCTTGTTTTACATAGGAACGGTTAACCGCCACCGTAAAGGTGGTTACGGCAATGTTATTCGGAGTGTGCCTAAGTTCCGGGTCGGCGGTAAGCCTGCCCATGAGAGCAACCGTGTTTAGCATTTTTTAAAAACCTCCTATTTGTTTGATTTTTTTCTTATTGCTCTTTTCTTACAGTAAGCGAGCGAAGAAGTCCATCGGTTATGTTATAGATACGATCAAGTTCTTTGATGAAATCTGTTTCAGATTGAAAGTTAATTAAAACATAATAACCTTCAGTCTCTTTTTGGATTTCATAAGCAAGTCTGCGCTTGCCCCATTCCTCGACCGAATCGACAACACCATTTTTCTCGATGAGTTTTGTGAATTTTTCGATCATTGCTTTTGTTGCTTCTTCATCAAGTTTGGTGCTGATAACCATAATGGTTTCGTAGTTCGTTTTCATGTGTTTTACCTCCTTTTGGACTTGTGGCTCTTGAATGTATCAAGAGCAAGGATGCTGTTAAATATTAAAACATATATTTATACACAAAATGTATTTTATACAACAGGTATTTTATACATGTTACAGCCATAGTATTATATCAAAAAAAACCATTTAAGTCAAACTAAAATTCGAGTTTTTTAAGATATTTTTTGAAATCTTGCCCTATTTCGGGATGTTTCAAGGCAGTTTCAACGATAGCCTCCATCATGCCGAGTTTATTTCCCATATCATAGCGCTTTCCGATAAAGTCGACGCCGATAACTCCACTTTTTCTTGCTATCTCTGCGATAGCGTCGGTGAGTTGGATTTCGCCGTTAGCTCCCGGCGGAAGATCGCTTAAAATGGGGTAGATATCTTTTGTCAAAAGACAACGGCCAAGTATGGAATAAAGCGACATGATTTTATCGGGCGAGGGTTTTTCTATCATGTCGTCTATCTTGAAAAGATTGTCTTTAATGTGTTCAACATTTAAAGAGGAATATTTTAAAATCTGTTCTTTTGTGACCTGTTTCATTCCAAGCACAGGAACGGAAAATTCTTCATATGCCGAGATTAGTTGACTTGTGACGGGGATTTCGGAAGAGATAACGTCATCTCCGAAAAGCACCGAGAACGGCTCGTCTCCTGTGAAAGCTTTTGCACAATAGATTGCGTGCCCCAAGCCTTTTGTTACCTTTTGGCGCAAAAAGTAGATATTAGCAAGGTTTGCTGACTCGACAACGCTGTCGTAAAGGTCGGTTTTTCCCGATTTAATCAATGCATCTTCAAGTATTGGAGTCCTGTCGAAATGGTCTTCAATCGAATCTTTGCCGCGGTTTGTTATTATCAAGATATCTTCAATACCAGAAGCTGTGGCCTCCTCGACGATGTATTGTAATGCGGGTTTGTCCACAATCGGCAACATCTCTTTTGGTATAGCTTTAGACGCAGGAAGAACCCTTGTTCCAAGCCCTGCTGCCGGAATAACCGCTTTTTTAACTCTCATTATATAATATCCTCCAACATTTTATAATTGTAAAACTAAAATGATAATATTTCACACCGTAGAGCAGAGATGTTATAGTCCGAAGTTAGCATATTGATTGATAAGTTCCATAGGCGGTTCATAACCGAACGCCATCAAAACGGACATTACAATGGTAGATAAAAACATAAGGCCGAAAAAGAAAGCTATTATGTTTGCATAGGAAGGGTTGCTTCGGCGAAGTTTTAAGCGGTAGTCATAGTCGTTTGTTGCGGTTTTCTTAAGTTTTTTTATTCTTTTTGCCGATTGAGTTCGGTATATATAAACCGCAAACACACCACACAAAAGGTTGAAAAACAACAGCACAGAACTTCCAATCGTTCCGGCGTTTGTAACAAACGTTTCGCTAAGACCGAGTGTATATCCTGCTTGCCAAAAAAACAGATAGAAAAACGATGGAATGGAACAGATAAACTCAATTGCAAACATTATTGCTGCGGCACTCCAAAGTTTGCGATATATGAAGTAGACAAGAGGTATAAATGCCGCAGACCAAGTGAACGCGGTTTTTCGCTTAAACTTGTCTTGTGCCGCAAAAGAATAGAGGTAATATTGAGTTGAAGGGCCGATATATTGAACCCAATCTTCAACCGGAATTCCGTCTATTTCTTGTTTGTCGGTAATGGGAACGGTGTTCTCGACATTTTGCATAAAATTAGAAAACAACCCCTTGTTTTGTTCTGGTGGGAGAATGTTTGGGTTTTGCTCGTTTTGTTCTAGGGGAGAAAGCTCAATTTTAATATTTGGGTTATCAAACTCAAAACCCTCATCATGGAGCTTATCGTTAAAGCAAACTCCGTTTTGTTTGTAACATTCCCTGTGGTGGGGAGTTCCGCAAACGGGACAAACGACGTTGTCTGCGCCCTCCAATTGTTTTTCACAATATGGGCAGTTTAATCCTTTATAGTTTGTCATTAATTTTTTCCTTTTTGTTTTAAAGCATATATTATTATATTGTACAATAATTAGCATAAAAAGCAAACATTTTTTTAATTTTCTGATGTAATGTGGAGAATGTAGGTTATTTAGCTGAATTGAAAAACATTTTCCTATATTGTGAGGGGGTATAACCGACATTTTTTTTGAAAATCTTTGTGAAGTAATTATAATCTTTTATTCCGCAAAGTTCCGAAATTTCCGATATCGTGTGTGTTGTGTTGGTTAAAAACGATTTTGCCACCGACATCTGTTTGTCTGCAATCATCGACATGACCGTGGTGTTTTTTGAAGCCGCAAGCGAACAAAGTTTTGTCTTGCTCATCGAAAGGTTTTTTGACAGCACTTCGAGCGTTAGATCATGATTATAGTGTTTTTCGATATAGCTTGTGAGAACTTGAAGATCGGTTTGTTTTGAAGAGGTTATTATGCCCTCAAGGCAGATGTATGACGAACATGCAAACAAAATTTCGGCACAAGAGTTAATTAAAGTGTCGTCAACAATCATCAATTCTTCAAACTGTTCTTTCAACAAATCGGGGTCGGGGTGCCAGTTCAACGATTTCTTTGTTTCCTCCCATTGTTCACCATTCGGATCATCATATCGCATCTGTCCGAAAAAGATGTATGCTATTGTTTCGCCTTGCATCTTAATTGGCAACACCGTTTCAAGAAGACCGGCATGGCAACGATAGGTGATATATTTCTCGTTTGAGTCCGAAAAAGAGCTAATCGCATCAAAATCACATTTCTTGCAACGCTCATGTCCACTTTTCAGGCTGTTAATGCTGTTGCAAAACGACGCGAAATCGCTTGAAAAACATAAAAGATTATTGTGTGTGTCGGCAAGCGAATAGCGTATGCCGCTGATATTGTAAAAGCCGGACAACAACCTTTCCATTTTTTGAAAGTCAAATGAAATTCCCATATCATATACTCCTTTAAACTCATTATAGCATAATATTTTAGCTTTTAAAATATTTTTCTATTTTGGGGTAAAATATTTCTATACAATGAACAAAATATTATGGATAATAGTAATAGAATAATCGTTGAAAACACAAACCTTTTTAGCGATTGTATAAAAAATGGAGGATTGAAATGAAAAAGTTACTTATTCTTGTAGCATTACTTGTTGTTGCTTCGATGTTGCTAACCGCTTGCGGTGCACCGGCAGAGACAGAAACAACCGAACCCACAACAGAACCCTCGGCAGATGCAAAAACCATTGTATATTGGTCGATGTGGGATTCGACAGAACCCCAAGCAATTGCAATTCAAAAAGCTGTTGATGCTTATATGGCGGACACAGGAAACATCGTTGACGTTCAATTTAAAGGACGTACAGGCCAACGTGAAGGCCTCGAGCCGGCACTTGACGCAGGAACGGTTATCGACCTTTTTGACGAAGATATCGACCGCGTTAACGGCACATGGGGCGACTATCTTTTGGATTTAGAACAATTTGCTGCTGATAGCGATTACGAAGCAACAGCAAACGCGGCGCTTATGGCTGCGGTTCGCGACGTGAGCCCGGACGGACTATTAAGATCGATTCCTTACCAACCTTCTGTTTTCGCATTTTTCTATAACCAAGCAATCTTTGCTGAAGCAGGCGTTGAAGGCGTTCCGACAACTTGGGATGAATTCCTTGACGCTTGTGAAAAAATCAAAACAGCAGGCTACATACCTTTGACAAGTGACGACGCATACATGACAACTCTACCCGGCTTCTACCTTGCTCGTATGTTAGGTGATGACGGAGTTGGCGATTTGGTTAACAACGGAGAGTGGGCAGAAAACCCCGCAGCTCTTCAAATGGCTGAAGCTTATGCAGACCTTGCAGCAAAAGGATATTTCTCACCCAACATCGCTTCTAACGTTTGGCCGGCAGGTCAAAACGGCGAATTTGCTCTTGGCGAAGTTGCAATGTATCTCAATGGTTCATGGCTTCCCAACGAAGTTCGTAACATAACCGGCGACGAGTTTGAATGGGGCTGCTTTAGCTATCCGGCAGTTGATGGCGGAGCAAACGGACCCGAAGCTTCAAACTTTGGCGGACAAGCTTTTGGAATTAACAAAGACAGCCAAGTTGCAGCAGAAGCTTTTGAACTTATCGAATATATAACAAAAGGCGAATACGACCTTATGCTTTCGCAAGAGTCGCTCGGAATTCCGGCGGACACAACAAACACAGAATGGCCGGTACAACTTGCCGAGGTTCAACCTGTTATGGATTCTCTTGAAACAAGATTTGTTTGGGCAGGAAACATGGAAATTAACGCAGACATGACACCTGTTATCAAAGAAAACTTCACAAAACTTGTAGGCGGAACGATGTCTGCTCAAGAATTTATAGATGCTATGGAAGCTGCTTCTAACTAATAACTTAAATATTCTATATAAATATTGCGGCGGCGTTGTTAGCCGTCGCAATATTTAAAGTGGAGAGGAAAAGAGTATGAAAAAGAGTAAGTCGATGATAGTGTTGTTCTTGACTCCGGCGCTTATCTTGTTCAGTGCAATATTTATCTATCCTATTATAAGAACGCTAATAATGAGCTTTTTTTATGTTGAAACGGTCACAAGTTCCATTAACACGTGGACCTTTGTCGGCGTTGAAAACTTTGTTAAACTTATAAACACAAGCTTGTTTATGCAATCGCTTTGGAACCTTTTCAGAATTTGGTTTATCGGTGGCATAGGGGTGATGACTTTGGCGTTGCTTTTTGCCGCGATACTAAACAGCGGGATAAGAGGAAAAAGATTTTTCAGAGCTATTATATATATGCCAAATGTTATAAGTGCTGTTGCGCTTGCCACCATGTGGTTGCAGTATGTGTTTAACAACCGTTTCGGGCTTTTTAAAACGTTCTTTACAGCCATTGGTGCTGAAAGCCTTGCCGGCATAGCGTGGACAGATCCTCAATATAAATTTTGGGCACTTTTAATGGCGTATTGTTTTGGAATGGTCGGCTATCATATGCTTATCTTTTCAAGCGGCATTGAAAAGATCCCAAAAGATTACTTTGAAGCTTCACACATAGACGGAGCCGGAAAAGTAAGGCAGTTCTTTCATATTTCTTGGCCGCTCCTCAGAGGAGTTTTAAAAACAAACATAACAATGTGGACGATAACTTCGGTTGGGTTCTTTGTTTGGTCGCAACTTTTTTCAAACGTCACGGCGGACACCCAAACAATCACCCCAATGGTGTATATGTATCTCCAGACTTTTGGCTCAGGTAACGCAATAACCGAACGCAATGCGGGACTTGGCGCCGCCGTTGGCGTCATTCTTTGTATCGTTGTGGTAGCTGTCTTTGTTATAACAAACAAAGTTATCAAAGACGACGACTATGAACTTTAACAGAAAGGATTAAAATTATGTTTAAACAAAAAATTAATTGGAAAAAAGAACTCAGTCTTTCCCCGGGATACATCATTTTAATTCTTTGGGTTTTGTTCACTTTTGTTCTTGTTGGTTGGGTTTTTGCGGCAAGCTTTGCAACAACAAAGGATATCTTTGCCGGAGATGCACTCAAGTTTCCGACAGGTCTTCATTTTGAAAACTATGTCAAAGCATGGCAATCTCAAAACGTGAGCGTGTTTATGCTAAACTCTTTAGGCTATGCCACCATTTCAAGTGCTATCTTGATTTTTGTTTGTGCACCGGCGGCGTATGTGCTTTCGAGATTTAAATTTATAGCAAATCTGTTTATTCAAAGAGGTTTTGTTGCTGCAATGGGCGTGCCGGTTGTCATGATAATACTGCCGCTTTTCAGCGTCGTAACATTTCTTAATATGACCGAAACAGATTTCAAGACAAGAGTTTTGATGGTTTTTCTTTATGTCGGAATAAATATACCGTTTACCGTTATATTTCTTTTATCTTTCTTTTCAAACCTTTCAAAAACTTTTGAAGAAGCCGCCGCAATAGACGGTTGTTCTCCGATTAAAACGTTTTGGAAGATAATGTTTCCGTTGGCACAACCCGGGATTATAACCGTTTCAATCTTTAATTTTATTAATATTTGGAACGAATATTTTATGTCGCTTATCTTTGCAAGTTCCGACACCGTTCGCCCTGTGGCGGTTGGGCTGTATTCGATGATAAACTCAATGCGTTACACAGGCGATTGGGCGGGAATGTTTGCTTCGGTTATAATTGTGTTCCTTCCGACATTTGTTTTATATCTATTCTTGTCTGAAAGAATAATAGAGGGCGTCACAGGGGGCGCAATTAAAGGGTAGAATTACGAAAAATAATACAGTGTTGGAGTATGATATGAGGAATAATATAATTGAAATTGCAGAAAGATTTGATTTTGAAAGCGAGATAAAAGAAGTTTCTCCATTCGGTAACGGACACATAAACAACACTTTTATTGTTAAAACAAAAAGCGAAAAGAGATATGTTCTGCAACGCATAAATGATTATGTTTTCAAAAAGCCGCTCGAAGTTATGGAAAACATCTTTGGAATAACAGAACATATCGAACAAAAAATTAAAGAAATCGGTGACACTGAAAACCTTAAATGTGCGCTGAAATTTATCAAAACAAAACAAAACAAAACCTGCACTTCGGATAGCGAGGGGAAGATTTGGCGGTCGTATGAGTTCATCGACGGAAATAGTTTTGATGTTATAACCTCGTGTGAAATTTTCCGAAACTCGGGAAGATCTTTTGGGGACTTTTTCAAATATCTCTCGGATTATCCGGCAGATACGTTAAACGAAACTATAGTCGATTTTCACAATACTCCGGTTAGGTTGAAGCAACTTAACGAGGCGGTAGAAAAAGATGTGAAAGGACTTGTTAAAAACGTAGGCCCTGAACTTGAGTTTATACAACAAAGACAATCCGATGCGTTTTTCTTTGTTGATTTAAAGGAAAAAGGCGAAATCCCTGTGAGGGTTACCCACAACGACACAAAGCTCAACAACGTTTTGATGGACAAGCAGACCAACAGGGGAATTTGCGTTATCGATCTTGACACAGTCATGCCGGGGTTTATAGCGTTTGACTTTGGTGACACCATTCGATATGGAGCAAACAACTGTGACGAGGACGAACCAAACACCGAAAAATGCAAGTTTGATGTCGAGCTTTTCACAGCATATGTCGAGGGTTTTTTGGAATGTGCCGGGAAATCTATGACAGGAAAAGAGATAGACACCCTTGTGATGGGGGCAAAAGTTATTCTTCTTGAACAGGCAATAAGGTTTCTTGCCGACTATCTGAATGGGGATATATATTACAAAGTCACAAGACTCGGTCAAAACCTTGACAGGACAAGAACCCAACTCAAACTAATTTCGGACATGGAACAAATTTTTGACCAACTGGAACATATTGTTCAAACGGCGGCAAAAAAATATATTTAGGAGTTAAACATGAACAAGCCGATACTGGTAGTTTTAGCAGCAGGAATGGGAAGTCGTTACGGCGGATTAAAACAGATAGATCCTGTTCACAAAAACGGCGAAATAATAATTGATTACTCGATTTATGATGCGATTAAAGCCGGATTTGAAAAGGTTGTGTTTATTATAAATCCCGACTTTGAACAGGAATTTAAAGAGGTGGTTGGGGATAGGTTTGAAAAACACATTGAAGTTGAATATGTTTTTCAAGCAAAGCAAAGTTTTGTGCCAAGTGAATTCAAGACAATTGCTAAGGACAGAAAAAAACCATGGGGGACGGGGCACGCTATTTTATGTTGTAAAGAAGTAGTTGACAGACCGTTTGCAATTATAAATGCCGATGATTTCTATGGTTCAAACGGATATCAAAAGATCTTTGATTTTCTAAGCGGCTGTGATCTTGCCGCGGAAACTATGCCGTTTTGTATGGTGGGATACAAACTTATAAACACGGTTACCGAAAAGGGCAAGGTTGCAAGGGGAGTTTGCCGCGTCAAAGACGAATTTTTAACTTCGGTGGTCGAACGTGTATGGATTGAAAAAGACGGCGCTAACGCAAAGTTTAGCGAAGACGGCGGACAAAGTTTCGAGAACATTTCGGGCGAAACTATTGTTTCGATGAACCTTTGGGGGTTTACTCCAAAACTGTTTGAGGAACTTGAACAAAGATTTGTTGAGTTTTTGAAACAATCGAAACAAAAACACGATATAAACAGTTTGGAGTTTTTTATTCCAAGCGTTGTGTCCGAACTGTTGAAGGAGCAAAAAGCTACCGTAAAAGTTATTGAAACTTCGGACGTTTGGTATGGTGTCACCTATCGCGAAGACAAAATAAGCGTAGAAACCGCAATAAACGATATGATAAAAGAGGGGATTTACCCCGATAAGCTTTGGAAATAGTGTATGATGAGGTGTATTAAGTGATTAAATTTGGAACCGGTGGTTGGCGCGCAATAATTGCCGATGAGTTTACAAAACAAAACGTTAGAATATTGATGGCGGCGTTGTCGCAAAAAATTCTTGACGAACAAAAGCAAGACCAAAGTTTTATAATAGGTTATGATAGGCGCTTCATGTCGGTTGAAGCGGCGAGGTGGTGTGCCGAAGTGGTGGCAGGCTATGGGATTAAATGCGAGATTATAAACCGCCAATCTCCGACACCGCTTGTAATGTATACCATCGACCAAAAAGGCTCGGCGTATGGCGTTGCAATTACCGCAAGCCACAACCCCGCAATCTATAACGGGGTTAAGGTGTTCTCGAGTGGTGGCAGAGATGCCGATGAATTTTTGACAGAAGAGATCGAAAAATACATAGAAAATGTTGACGAACAACTAATAAAGTCAATTGATTATGCCGAGGGGATTAAAAACGGCTCAATAGTCCTTATCGACACGATGAATTCGTTTATCGACAGAATAATGGAACTAGTTGACATGGAGAGTATACGAAAAGCTGGGCTTAAGATTGCTCTTGACCCAATGCACGGAGTTAGCAGAACCGCGCTCCAAACTATACTTATGACGGCGCGTTGCGAGGTCGATATTATTCACGAAAGGCATGATGCTTTATTTGGCGGAAGAATGCCGGCTCCAACCGAAAAAACGCTTTCGGCTCTCGTGAGTTTTGTCGAGGAAAACGACATAGACCTTGGCATCGCAACGGACGGAGACGCCGACCGATTGGGGGTCATCGACGACACTTCAAAGTTTATCCACCCAAACAAAATTTTGGTGCTTATATACTACTATCTTTTAAAATACAAAGGTCAAAAGGGTGACGCAGTACGCAACACCGCAACAACACATCTTTTGGACAGGGTAGCAAAAAGTTTTGGTCATGAGTGCCACGAAGTTCCTGTTGGGTTTAAACATATCTCGGCGGGAATTGCAAAGTATGACGCAATTGTTGGGGGAGAAAGCTCGGGCGGCTTGACGGTAAGAGGACATATTAGGGGCAAAGACGGAATATATGCCGCGGCGCTTCTTGTCGAGATGATAGCGGTAACGGGGAAAAAGCTGTCGCTTTTGTGGCAGGAAATTATAGATATATACGGTAACTTGGAGATGGAAGAAGGGAACTTTTCTTTCCCATGGGAGCGAAAACAAGAGATTATCGATCTTATAATTAATGAGAAAAAGCTGCCCGATTTCGGAATTGAGATAGAAAAGGTTAGCTATAACGACGGGTGTAAGGTGTTCTTTAAAAACGGTGGTTGGATAGCGGCGAGGTTTTCGGGAACAGAACCGTTGCTTCGGATATTCTGCGAACTTGAGACAAAGGAAAAAGCAACAGAGCTTATAGGAAAGTTTGCAAAGTTTCTTGAGATATAGACAAGATTGAATAAAAAGCGAGCTGTGGCGATAATAAGGCCACAGCTCAAACTTTTATCGTGTAAATATCAGTTGTTATTTTGAAGCAATTATAGTATCATTATATTGATAAAAGAACATTAAGGGGATTTTTATGGGGTTGGTTTTGACCTTCGATGTTGGCACGCAAAGCCTTAGAGCAATGTTGGTTAACACAAGCGGAGACATCGTTAAAATTGTCAGTCATAAATACGAAAAGCCGTATTTTGCAATAAAAAATGAATGGGCCGAACAAAAAGCCGAGCTTTATTTTGATGTTTTATGTAGTTGTAGTTTGGAGCTTAAAGAAAAATCCGGCGAGCTTTGGGAAGATATTATTGCGGTTACTGTCACAACGGTGCGCGACACCTGTGTGTGTGTTGATAAAGACGGAAAAGCATTAAGAGACATCATTCTTTGGCTTGATAAAAGGGAAGCGAAAGTCGAGCAAAAACTTCCGTTTTATCTGAATTTGCTTTACATTATTATTGGAATGAAAGACACTATAGACATGCAACGAAAGGTTTCGGTTTGCAACTGGATAATCGAAAACGAACCGGAAATTTGGGAAAAAACCTATAAATATCTCATGCTTTCAGGATATCTTAATTTTTTACTCACGGGAAATATGGTGGACAGTTCCGCTAGTATAATTGGGCATATTCCGTTTGACAGCAAAGTCCGTGGCTGGATGAAGAAAGGCAACATAAAAAGAGTTATCTATGACATTGAAGAACAAAAACTTTGCGATGTAATTGAACCCGGTGACGTCGTGGGAACTATCACAAAACAAGCATCGGAAAAGACGGGGATTAAACAAGGGCTTGAACTGATTGCAACAGGTTCTGACAAAGGTTGCGAAACGCTTGGTGTATCCTGTGTATCAGAGGACACAGCAGTTATTAGTCTTGGAACAACCGCAACGCTTCAATGCATGACAAAAAAATATGTCGAACCGTTAAGATTTGTTCCGCCGTTTCCCGCTGTTATGAAAGGATACTATAACCCCGAGGCGATGGTGTATAGTGGTTATTGGCTTATTACATGGTTCAAGCGTGAGTTTGCAAGCCACGAGGTTGAACAAGCAGAAAAACTCGGGGTGTCCGCGGAACAGCTTCTAAACAAAAGACTTCGGGAAATTCCGCCCGGTTGCGACGGACTTGTTATGGAGCCATATTTTTCGCCGGGAGTTACGATGCCAAAAGCAAAAGGTGCCGTTATCGGCTTTTCGGATAAACACACAAGGATACATCTTTATCGTTCGATAATAGAAGGGATTAACTTTGCTTTAATCGAAGGTATGCGGACTATTGAAAAACGCGGCAAATTTGAAGTTAAGCGTTTATTTGTTTCGGGCGGAGGTTCGCAAAGTAGCGAAATCTGCCGCATAACCGCAAACATGTTTGGGCTTCCTGTATACAGAATTCAAACAAACGAAGCGTCGGGTCTTGGCAGCTCGATAGTTGCGTTTGTGTCAAAAGGATACTTTGAAAGCTACGAGCAAGCGGTAGCGAGCATGGTTCATATTAAAGATGAATTTATTCCGGATAAAAAAGAAAACGAAAAGTATGAAGTTATACTAAACCAGATATTCAAGAAAATATATAAAAAACTACTTCCGCTTTATAAAAAGCAAAGTAAGATGAAGTAGCCGGAGGGCATTTAATGAGGGTGTTAATTTTAACATGTAATCTAGGGGGAGGACACAACACGGCGGCGAGAGCGCTTGCGGAGTATTTTACGGATAATGGAATTTTTTGCGAGATACGAGATGCCCTTGCGTTTACGTCAAATCTTCCGTCAACACTTACCGAAAAGGCGTATATAACCTCTACAAAGGGCAATGCTTGGGCGTTTGGAACGGTTTACAATGTGGGAATAAAGCTGAGTTCATTGCGTCAGGCGGTCAAAAAGCCGGTTAAATCGCCGGTGTACTATGCCAATTCGCTGTTTGGTCGCACACTTCATAAATATATCAAGTTTAAAGAATTTGACGTAGTTGTGTGCACACACTTTTTTCCGGCAGAAACGTTGACCTATCTAAAAAAATACAAAAAACTTAAAACGAAAAATTTCCTTATCGCAACCGACTATACTATACATCCGTTTATGAACGAAACGACGATGGACGGATATTTTGTTCCGCACGAACTTGTGGTGGAAGAGTTTGTTTCTTTCGGGCTTCCTCGAGAAAAGATCTTTCAAACCGGAATACCTGTTGGGAAAAAATATACCCAAAAGAAAGATAAGGCCGAAGTGCGAAACGAACTGGGACTTGATGTCGATGCAAAAGTTGTTCTTATGATGTCGGGGAGCATGGGGTTTGGCGACAACACCGAGTTAATTAAAAACATTTTATCTGTATGTTCCAAAAACGTAAAGATTATTGTTGTTTGCGGGAATAATAAAAAAGCCTTTGATGAGTTAGACGGTATTTTTTCAGACGACAAAAGGGTTGACGTAGTTGGCTTTACCGATAAAATCCCCGAATATATGGACGCTTGTGACGTTGTTATTACAAAGCCGGGCGGACTTTCAACGACCGAAGCCGCCGCAAAAAACATCCCGATTATACACAGCAAAGCTATTCCCGGTTGCGAGACGAGAAACGTCGAAATATTTGACAGGTTTGGTATGTCGATACATGAAGATGATCCGTTTAAAATAGCTTGTTTAACCGATTTTATCTTGAACAATAAAGACTATCAAGACAAGATGATTAAAAATCAAAACAAGCATATCAATAAATTTGGGGCAAGAGATACCTGTGAAAAAATAAAAGAAATATATAGGCGTTAGAATGTATGAGGTTGTAATTTGAAGATGTTTAAAATATTCAAGATTGTTTCGGCAATAGCACTTGTGGTTTGTGTGTTTGTGTCGGTTGATTTAGGTGTTAATCTTTTGGGTGCATTAGTTCCCGAAATGCAGGACGGAATACCATATAACAGCGTTTTGCAAAGCTGTTTTGGTGTTCTTGAGGGAACACTGGACACAAGAGAAGATTTTTTTAATGCGTTTGAAACTTCGGCTTGGATAACGTTTGTTGTTTTTTTAGAAAATGTATGTATTTATATTGTTGGAATAAAAAACAGAAAATAAAACAAGCGTTTTAAATAAAAAAGAAAAAACCGTAATGATCTTTTTTCATTACGGTTTTTTGTTTTGGGATAGCTTTAATTAACCTACTGCCGGAGTTGCTTCGTTCGTTGATGGTTCGGTATCCTCGTTAAGTTCGGATGTTTCGGCGTCATCATATACCCAATTTATATCTTGATGAAGTTCTCTCAGTTCGATTTCAACAGAGTCCGGAATATAAAATGTAGAGGAAAAACCCGAGTTCATTATATAGGATATCTGACTTGCAAAATATTCTTCAGTTAAACTAAAATCTTGATAGTCTTTATAATATACATAAACTTCAACTACTCCTTCTTCATCAACGGGGGTTATTTCATATTCGTAATACGAATTTGGTGAAGACACAAAATAAGCGGTTTCGCTTGGTGTTTTAAGAAAATCTGTGTTTCCGTAACCATACACAACAATTTTTTTGAGATCCTCGCCAAAATCGACCTGTGTCAGTTCAATGTCGGTGCTGTTAACTATATCTGTCACAGTTTTATACATATCTTTAAATGCAAGTGAAGCGAATATTACAGTTAAAACTAAACTAACAAAAAATATAATTGCAATAATAAGTGTAATTTTTTTAGTCATTTTATTGACCTCCGTTTTCTATAGGTTTTCTTTTGAAACTAATAATAAATTTACCACAGTACTTAATTGATGTGAATACCAATATCGCAAACAAAAGCGCCAACGAAATAACGGTTATGGCTCCAAATATTCCGACAAATAAAATATTTATTGATAGTTCAGATAGAATTAACCCTGCCGAAAGAATTGGAACCGAGCTTGCGAATAACGCTGTTGCCACCGTGCCAAGCGCTAAGATCGCCCAAAAAGCAACAAATAAAATAAAGAGAATTAACACTAGCTTAAAGGTGGCTTTAGCCAAATGCCAAACAAATCGAAACAACTTTGTTATAAAATTTAAAAGACGGCTTGAGAAACTACTTACACCTTGTTTTAGCGCAACTGAGCTGCTCGTTCCTTGCTTTAAACTTTCTTTTGGTTGGTGTAAGATTAACAGGTTTTTTGATGCTTTTGTAAACGACGAGTTTTTAATGCGTTCTAAACCTTTTGAAGTTTTGTTTTTTATGTTTTCATAGATTTCGACCTCTGTGTCTGACGAACTTTTTTCGCCTTGAAATTCGTCGATGAACTGTTTTGCGATTATTTCCGGATTGCCAAGTTTTGCCGATATTTCGAGATCGGTTTTGCTTTGTCTGTAGCCATCCTCGAAATATTCGTTGTAATCGCGGATAATGTCGTCTACTTCGTTTTTTGCAAGATGTTTTTTGAGCAACATTTCAAGTTTATTGATGTATTCCTCTCTTGTCATTATCTAACTTTTCTCCTTTATATTTTTATGATTTAATATTTTGTTGACCATTATTGAAAATTCGCTCCAATCTTGTTCGAGCGAACCAAGGTATGCTTTGCCTTTCTCCGTTATATGATAGTATTTTCTTGCTGGTCCAAATGTGCTTTCCTTTAGATAGTTGACGAAATATTCTTCGTTTGTCAAACGCCTTAAAATTGGATATACTGTGCCTTCGTTTATTTCGGTGAATTCTGCAATGTTTTGGACAATCTCATATCCGTACATGTCGCGCCGTGCAATGAGCGCCAACACACACATCTCTATTATCCCTTTTCTAAATTGAGTGTTCATAACTTGACCCTTTCAGGTTGTTTTTACGACAAAAAAGCCATATAGTGTTTTGCAATATAATTAGTATAACACACTATTATGTATAACACAATACCTATTTATAAAAAATACTAAAATATTAATTTTAGTATTTTTTATAAATATATTATATATGTATTTGTTTTGGATTTTTGTCGATTAAATACTAAGCTTTATTTTTAAACAACCGAAATTATTTAATTAAAAGCATTGCTGCTTTTTTTGCGTGTATCTCGGTGGTGTCGAAGACGGGGAGAGAGCTGGATTTTGAGTTGATAAGTAAACCAATTTCTGTACACCCTAGTATAACACCTTTTGCACCTTTGTCTTTTAATTTGTCGATAACTTTTTGATATTCTTTTCTTGAATTGTCCGAAATAATGCCCATACAAAGTTCGTTGTATATAACGCCATTTATGATTTCGATATCTTGCTCATCCGGAACAACGACTTCAATACCTTTTGCAACTAACCTTGATTTATAAAAATCTTGCGTCATTGTGTATTTTGTGCCAAGCAAAGCTACTTTGTTGATGTTGTGTTCCAACAACTCGTCCGCCGTTGCGTCGGCTATGTGGATTATCGGTATCGATATTTGCTGTTGGATTTCATTTGCGACTTTGTGCATTGTGTTGGTACAGATAACTATAAAATCCGCTCCGGCGTTTTGTAATTTCAGGGCTACTTCTCCTAAAAGTTTTGCGCTTTTGTCCCATTCGCCCATGGCTTGGTGTTGGACTATCGGGGCAAAATCGACACTGTAGAGCAGTATTTTTGCAGAATGGTAACCACCTAACTCGTTTTTAATCGTTTCATTTAACAACTTGTAATATGAAACGGTGCTCTCCCAACTCATTCCGCCGATTAAACCTACTGTTTTCATTATAAATCTCCTAAAATTAATTTGTAAATTACAAGTCAAGACACACAAAATAGTTTGTGTGTCTTGTGACTAAATAACTGTTAGAATATTTCTTTTTTTCTTTTTCTTGCTCTTAAAATAGAGATGATTATCGAGGCGGCAAGTGCACCAAAAAGGAACACAGGGCCTATCCAAACGTTTTCGTTTTCGTTATAGCTTAAAATCTCTGTCCAGTGTGCATCGACCAAAAGCCCGGCTTCTTCTGACAGCGCCTGAAATATTTCGGTTTTCTCGATAATTTCGTCGGGCGGGTAGGCAATAGCCATTGTTTGTTCATCGAGTTCCATGTAGTTAAGCGCATCGGGAACCGTTGTGGAATATCCGATGTATGTTGCATTTTCTCCCGAAATTCTTGGTTCTGTCATAAAGTTTATATACATTTCCGCGGCAAGTTTGTTGTTGCTTCCTTTTGGAATAACAAAGCTGTCTACAAAAAAGTTGCTGCCCTCTTCGGGAAACACAAAAGCCAAGTCGGGGTTGGAGTCTATCATCGTTATGGCGTCTCCGGCATAGTATGGGGCAATTGCCGCTTCGCCGCCCTCCATCTTGTTAAAGATTTCGTCCATAACATATGCTTGAACTAGCATCTTTTGCTCTTTTAAAACCTCGGCTGCATCTTCAAGTTCCTCGGGATCTTCGGTGTTCATCGAGTATCCTAGCATCTTTAATGCTATTCCAAAAGCATCTCGTGAGTTAGAGAACATAAGGATGTTTCCGATGTAGTTTTGATCCCACAAATCCGCCCATGCGGTTATCTCGTCTTCGATCATAGACGTGTTATAGATAAGCCCGGTCACGCCCCACATATAAGGAACGGAGTACATGTTGTCCGGGTCGTGGATAAGGTCTTTGTAAAGATCTGAAACAAGGCTATAAGTCGGGATGTTGTTAAAGTCAAGCGGTTCAACCATATCTTCGCGTATCATACGCGCAATCATGTAGTCGGACGGTATAACAATGTCATACTGTGCGCCGCCGCTTTTAAGTTTTGCATACATCTCTTCGTTGCTTGCAAACGTCGTGTAGTGAACCGATATTCCGGTGAGCTCCTCGAACTCTTTGTTGACATCAAGCATGTCGTCTGAACCGTCCGAGATATATTCGCCCCAGTTATAGACGTTTATTGTAACCCCTTCGCCGTCAAGCTGTTTGTAGTAGTCGTCCGAAGAAGTGAGTTCAAGCGCTAACATCTCGGAAGAGGTAAGTTCAAGCGCAAACATCATGGGCGACATCACCAAAGAGGCAATGACCATCAGCAGAACCGATAGAGTGTTTTTTTTCATGTTCGCCCTCCTTCCTACGCACGTTTTTCTTTTCTAATCTCTTTAAAGTTTACAATCAAGAGAATAGAAAGAACAACAACAAATATAATAGTCGAAAGTGCGTTTATCTCGGGGCTTACCTTTCTTCTTGTCATCGAGAAGATGGCGATTGAAAGGTTTTGCGCAGTACCCGAAGTAAAGTAACTGATTACGAAATCATCGATAGAATAGGTTAGCGCCATCAAAAATCCCGTGATTATTCCGGGCATTATCTCGGGGATAACAACCTTTCTTAACGCTTGCTTATGGTCACAGCCAAGGTCGAGCGCCGCGTCGTATATGCTTTTGTCAAGCTGACGAAGTTTAGGGTTGACCGAAAGAATTACATACGGAACCGAGAAAACAACGTGGGAGAGCACAAGCGTTCCTATTCCCATCTCGAAGTTAGCGCCAAACACCGCAAAGATACTTCTTAAAACGGTAAACAAAAGGAGCACCGAGACACCGGTTACAATCTCGGGGTTGATTATCGGAATAAACGTAAGGTTCATGAGAACGTTTCTTGGTGCGCGTTTCATGCTGTACATGCCGATAGAAGCGGCAGTTCCAAGAATGGTTGAAATAACGGAAGATAACGCGGCAACGATTAGCGTTACCATGAGGGATTGTAAAATCATCTCGTTTTGGAACAGCTCTTTGTACCAATCTAGCGTGAAGCCGGTAAAATTAGTTCTGCTTTTACTTTCGTTAAACGAGAAGAATATGAGCACAGCAATCGGCGCATATAAAAACAGGAACACAACAAACATGTAAGCGGAAGAATAGATAGATTTATTTTTCATTTATACATCTCCTCCGCGCTTTCGTTGTCTGCATTGCCCAAAATGCTCATACATAAAAGAACCAACACCATAAGGACGAGCGCGAGCGCCGAGCCCAAGTGGGGGTTATAGGCGTTGCCTAAAAACTGCATCTCGATAAGGTCGCCAATCAAAAGATTTCCGCCGCCGCCTAACATTCTTGAAATGATAAATGTGCTTATTGACGGGACAAAAACCATTAGAATTCCGCTTGAAATCCCCGGCATCGAAAGCGGTATCAAAACCCTTGTCAAAACCGTTTTGTTGTCTGAGCCTAGGTCTTGGGCGGCTTCGACAACAGAGTTGTCTATCTTGGTCATTATCGAATAAAGCGGCATAATCATAAACGGCAGATAGTTGTAAACCATGCCGAGAACAACCGCGCCTTGGGTGTTAATCATCTTAAAAGGTCCAATTCCGAAAAGACCAAAAAAACTATTTAAAAGTCCGTTGTTTTCAAGAATCGACATCCATGAATATGTCCTCAAAAGGAAATTCATCCACATGGGGAGCATGATAAGCATAAGCATAATTGTTTGTCGATTTTCGCTCATTCGCGACATTTTATATGCAAGCGGAAACGCAAGCACAAGGCAAATAGTGGTTGCTATCGCCGCAAGCCAGATCGAACGCGAGAAAACAGAGGTGTATTTTCCTATGTCTGCGAGGTTTTGAAACGTAAACGCTCCTGTGCTGTCGGTGAACGCATACATAACGACAAGGCCCAAAGGAACGATTGTAAATATAACCATCCATATAATGTATGGAGTTGCGTATTTTTTAGAGTTGAGCAATCGTTTCGTCCTCCATTCTTTTCATGATATGGATTTCATCGGGTCCAATATCCATTCCAACAATGGTTCCGGGTTGCTCAAACGAAGTTGAATGAACTTTCCAAAGATAGTTGCCTTGTTCCACTATCATTTCATAGTGAACTCCTTTAAACACAACGCTTTTTACAATTCCGGTTAAACTGCCTTTTGATTCCGAAACGAGCATGATGTCTTCCGGTCGAACAACAACTTGGACATATTCTTTTTTGTCAAAACCTTTGTCAACACATTTAAACGTTGCTCCGGCAAATTCGACCAACTTGTCTTTTTGGAAAACACCGTTTAAGATGTTGCTTTCCCCAATAAAGTCGGCGACAAAAGCGTTGGCGGGCTCGTTGTAGATGTCCATCGGTGAGCCTATTTGTTGGATAATTCCGTCGTTCATAACGACAACGGTATCCGACATCGTAAGGGCTTCCTCTTGGTCATGTGTGACATAGATAAACGTAATGTTAAGGCTTTGTTGAATACGTTTAAGCTCGACTTGCATTTCCTTTCTAAGCTTTAAGTCAAGTGCTCCGAGAGGTTCGTCCAAAAGAAGTACTCGCGGTTGGTTAACAAGCGCCCGTGCAATTGCAACGCGTTGCTGTTGTCCACCCGACATTCGGTTAATTCTTCTGGTTTCAAAGCCTTTAAGGTTGACAAGTTCCAAAATTTCGGCGACTTTGTCTTTTACTTGCTCTTCGGGAACTTTGTTTACTCGAAGACCAAACGCGATGTTGTCAAACACGTTAAGGTGTGGGAACAACGCGTATCTTTGAAACACGGTGTTGACCTCTCTTTTGTATGGCGGGACATTTTTAATATCCTTACCATCAAAAATAACCCTACCTGAATCGGGAAATAAAAATCCTCCGATTATACGCAGAGTTGTGGTTTTTCCGCATCCTGAAGGACCCAAAAGCGTTACAAACTCTCTGTCGTGGATATCAAGAGAGAGCGACGAAAGAATCTCTTCTTTGCCGAACGAAACGCTGATGTTTTCAAGACGCACTACGATATTGTTTTTCATGGTTCTACCCCTTTGCGGTCGACACGCATTCCAGCGCATCATTAAAAATTTTTGTTCCGCCTTGTGACGGTCGGTTCGTTCCCTCTGACCCCGCAAAAAGGTTTGTTACACCACGCAAAAGCATGGCTACAGTTAGAGAAAATTCCCCGGGTTTTTTGCCCTCCTTTTTTGGACAATAGTAATAATATAAAGAAAAAATGAACATTTGTCAACAAAATTTTAAAAAATGTTATTTTGTAATTTTATTCCAATATGTTTTTATAAAAAAACCGCTATCTTTTATACCAATAGAACAAGCGTCCTTCGTAATGTTCGTCAAGGTTTTGTTTGCTGGTGAAAACACAGGAAACTTCGTTTGTGAATACATTATAATCGTCATATTTTAACACACATTCAAGAATCATCGAGTGAACCTCGTCGAGATATCCGCAGGCTTTGAATTGGTCTATTTGCTGTTCGGTTTCAAAAAAAATATCAACCGTTCCAAGCGATGCATCTAAATGCCACAAATTTTTAATTCTAAGAGCTTTTATATCATTACTCGCTTTATACAAGGTTTTTTCTCTGATTTCCTCTGCGAGCGAAGTTTTTATCATGAAATATTTAGATTCATCGTGAAACTCCGGGAAAACATTATGTTTTTTTGCAAGCTTTGAAAATTTCCCTTTGAACTTTTGTTTAATTTCTTCTTTAATGTATAATTTTTGGTTTTCGTCATAAAACTTGTTTTCGTCTTGTTGCTCCCAAACAGCAAGATGAAGTCGAAAACCACAAGTTTTATCATATTCGCAAAAAAACTCAATTAGATTGATGTCAAACTCTTGTTTTGTCCATTCGGAAAATTCTTTTGAGATGTCGCTTTTTTGTTTTTTATTATCCAACAAATCTAAACAGTGCTGATATTGAACGTCCTCCATAAACATAATCGAAACTCTCCTACTAAAAAAAATATTAAAAAACGCCGTGGTTTAAACGGCGTTTGAAATCCTTATAATCACGCCGGTGGCGCTTCTGTCGCATGGGTAACGGGGCAATAGTCCGGCAAAGCGTCTGCGCTGAAATAGGACAAAACCCTAGGGCATGTTCCGTTGGAAAGGTCGCCTGTTACACTGCAAGTATACCGTGACACAACTCCGTCCGACTGTGGGAAGTCGATGTACTCTGCGTCTTCTGAAGCTCTGCTCATGACATATTTCCACGCCATACGAGGTCCGGAATAGCTCGGGCTTGAATAGGAAAGAGGCATCTCAGGGTTAACATAACCCTCCCAAACCCCCATGCAATAGTATGGGGTCATTGCTATAAACCAATAGTCGTATGATCCGGCAAGCGTTCCTGTCGAGGTTCCGGATTTTCCGGCAAGCGGAAGGTCGGTTGTAAATGAAGCGGCGGCCCCGGTTCCGGGCGAGTGCATAACGTCTTGCAACAACAGGTTCATTTGATATGCCGTGCTGTCAGACAATGCTTTTATAGGTTGTATCAAAGCGGATTTATCAAGAATGATGTTGCCTTTGTTGTCCACAATCTTTGTGTAACTGTGTGGTTGATAATAGTATCCACCGTTTCCAAACGGAAGATATGCCGCCGTCATTTCATACACCGAAACTCCATAGGTTAATCCACCAAGTGCCAAAGACAAAGTTTTGTCGTTAACGGGGCCTTCACCGACAAGTGTGGTAATTCCAAGTCTTGTCGTTAAAAAGTCATACGCGAACTCGGGGCCTATTAAGTTGAGGGTGTAGACCGCTGTTGTGTTGAGCGAAACGGCAATAGCTGTTGAAAGTGATACGGAAGTTCCATATTGACCATAAGAGTTTGAATAGTTTTGTGGCCATTGGCTGTCTTCATATATCTGAACCGGTGCATCGGGAAGCATTGTGCCATAGCTTATTGCGCCGACTTCAAGAGCAGGAGCATAAGCGGCGATCGGTTTCATCGAAGAACCTGTTTTTCTGGGACGTCGACGGCGTAGTTTGTGGTTAAGCTTTTTTCTTTTTCGCCTAAAGCTCCGCCAATGGCTTTAAGTTCTCCGTTAAAATCAAGTATCACCGAAGCTCCTTGAAGGGTTGCACCCGCTTCTTCCGAACTTGTTCTTGCGGAAGCTTCCCAAGTCACGGGCCCGCCGGGATATTCCATAGACTCGTCGACATATCCTTGAAGCTCATGGTCGATAGTTGTGTAGATGCTAAGGCCTCCGGTATATAAAAGGTCATTAGCTTGTGCAGAGGACAAACCAAGATAGGTTTGGAAATCGGCTATAACTTCACGTATAACGGTGTCGGTGAAAAATGTATAGGTTTCGTTTAATCGTGAATAGTATTGTTCGGTGTTAAACACCATGTTGTCGCTTTCGGCTTGCGCCGCGGCATATTCTGCGTCGGTCAAATATCCGTATTCATGCATCTGGAATAGAACAATGTCACGTTCGCGTTTGTTGCTATCGGGGTTTGTATATGGGTCGAGTTCGTTTGGCGATTTTGTTATGCAGATAATCGCTGCACATTCCGCTGCTGTGAGATCTTCGGTGGTTTTTGCGAAATAGTTGTTTGCGGCGGATTCAATTCCCGCAATCGTTCCCGAAAGTCTGAACGTGTTGAGATATGCTTCAAGCACTTGTTCTTTGGAAAAATTATTGTTAAGCACAAAAGCGCGGTAGATCTCACGCATCTTTCTAAGGTATCCCTCAAATCCATCCGCTTCGTTTTCGCCCGTTAGATTTTTAATAAGCTGTTGATGGATAGTTGAAGCACCAAACGAGGTTTCGGAAATATCGAGGGCAGGCACAAATTGGTTTAGCGTTGCGAGAATAGTTCTGCCCCAGTCGACCCCGTTATGTGTCCAAAATCTTCTGTCTTCCGAAGCGACAATCGAGTTTATAAGCGTGCTCGACATGTCTTCATATTCGATCCATTGACGGTTTTCTTCGCCAAAGATTTGTTGATATGATTCATATTCACCTGTTTCGGCATTGAGGGCGAGTAGGGTGGTCGTGTATGTCAACTTAATTTGGTTAAGATCAAGTAGCTCTTCGTCGCCTTGCGTTGCTTGATGGAGATACATCGAAACAACAACACCGAGAACACCAAGCGCAATAACGACAAGACAAAGTAAGCCAAAAAAAACTTGAAAAACACCAAACGCTATTTTCTTCCCATATTTTGGGCGTTTATCTCGTTTGGTTATAACTTCGGGAAGACGCCTTAAATCCCGAGGAAGCGAAAAATCGGGCATACCCGGTTCGGCAGGGCTTGAAAATTTTTGAACCTTGATATCATAGTCTTTTTTTTGTGATACAATTTCTTTAGGTGGTGTCGATTTTTTTTGGTCGTCTGTATTTGAGGTTTGCGGTTGTTGAGTTTCTTTAGTTGATTTATCGTCATCGGCGAGCAAGTCGCTCTGTTCAGTTTGTTTTTCAGGCTCTTTTTGTTGTTCGTCCTGTTTTTGCACATCTTCTACAGGCTCAACAGTTTCGACATCGTTTGATTTTTTCTCTAAATCGTCGCTCACAAGCCCTTTGTCGTTATTGTCAACAGGCAATAAATCGTCTTGTTCAATGAGTTTTGGAATCTCGATTTTAGACATTAAATCGAGTTTATCGTTATCTCCGTTTGGCTTATCATTTTCGGAAATGTTATTTAATTCATCATTACTATGTTGTTTGTTTTCGTTTAATGACATGCAAAAATCCTCCGGGAAAAGTTAGTCCTCTTGATAAAAAATTGATAAATCAAAATTATTATACTACAACTAATGTTTTTTTTCTACAAAAAACTTGCTATATTTAAAAATCTTTCAATTTTGTATTAAATATACAGTCGTTTACTTTCAATTTATTATACCCAATTATCTACAATTAACAAGTTTGATAACACACATTAAATAGTGGTCATTTATATTAGATGTAGCTTAAAATACAAGAAATACTACCGTTTTTGTACGAGCAGTGCAAAATGGCGAACGAAGTTCGACAAGGAGTATTTCCAATAGCTTCACCGAAGGTGAAGATTATTTATATAACCTCCGCCTTACGGCGGGCGGATAAAGTATCCGCCCCTACTCTACCTCCCCGAAAAGCAACAAAAAGTATTGAATACCTCCTGTTAAACAAGAACAAAAAATCAAGCTTTTTGCAGTATGCAGTTTACAAAGCGCAAAAAGCGGAACGGGTCTTTAGGGCGTGTGTCGCCCTAAATCGTTGAGAGGGTTTTGGGGGTGTCGGGGGACAAAGGGGGAGAGTCGAAACTCCCCCTAGTCCCCTGACAAAAAAACGC
>CAYJJR010000023.1:0-26941 GCA_964370565.1 uncultured Oscillospiraceae bacterium
CAAAAAACCTTATATTTTCAATCATGAAAACGCCGCTATTCTTGTTTTCGCCCGGCGCGCTTTCGTTTTGCCACCCCAAAAATCTCGCCGCCGTTCGTCTGTTGCACGCTGTCGCTTTTTTAAGAATTGTTGGGGTTCGCTTGATAAACGGTAGGTTACAATATATCTTCCTTAAAAAGGTGAAAGATCGCCATCTCTTTTGTGATTTTTTGCGTATCGATACGGTCGACGTCTACGAGATTAGCAAAAACATTTCAAAAGGTTTTGTTTCCGTTTCAACGTTTACCGAAAACAACAAGACCTATCTTTGGCTTGCGCGCTAAAAATGTTTTTGGATAATTTAAAACATGTCTATGAAAACCATTAAATCAAGCGCCGTGCCCTCTTGATAGCCGTTCGGTATCTCAAATTTTTCGACGTTGGCGCCCACTTCAAGCGAAACTATCTCGAATTCGTTGAGGAAGTTTTCCCCCGACATCATAACGATATGTTTAAGGGTGTCGCCGTCAAACAACATTCTTTGTGTTCCTTCGTCGGTCTCAAACTGTTCAAAGTCAAACGACAGCTCTTTGTAGTCGTCTTGCCCCGTCGTTACCTCGTCGATTTTTATTACATCGGTTTCAAACAACTCGGTCGGGTCGAAGTTGTCAAAAATTTCTTCCGTTATCTCGACATATTTGTTTTGTGATTTAATCAAAACGTTGTATACCTCGTCGTCTTCAATCAAAGTGAACGTTTCGCCCTCGAACGTAGCTTCGATATACATCTTGTCGCCCGACTTTCCGACGATAAGCGGAACGGCAAAAACGCTCCAGTTAACCGTCAGCGTAAAGTTTTCCGACTCGAAATATCTTTCAAAAATTTCGTTAGACCTAATAGACGGCTTTTCAACCTTCTCGGGAAGGTCAATTTCTTCGGGCACTATCTCGCCGCTTGGATTGGTGGGTAAAGCGGGGGACGAAACAAGTCCGCTTTGGTTGTTGTTTTGCGCTTGTGTAAGTGGCGCAAGATCGCCCGTTTTAACGTCTTGTTGCAAGCTCTCTATAATCCCACAACCCGAAATCAAAGCAGAAAAAACAAGCGATAAGCAAATTATAAAATTCTTTTTCATATATAACGTTTCCTTTTTTATACGTTTATTTCATAGTTATATTTTGTAAAATTTCTTTTGATTTATTCTTGTTTTTATAATTTAAAAGCCGTAACTTAATGTTTGCGGATCTTGAAAGATAGGAAGTTTAAGCGGAAAATATGTTAAAATACAAAACGACAAAAGAACCAAAACTATCAACGCCATAGAAATAAAACAACCCTTTCCTTTTGCGTATTTATAATAATAAAAACCCAGCGTTTGCCCTGCCGCAACGCACGCAAAAAACAACAAAATATCAAGCACCATACTGTGGATACCTAAGCCTTCTGTGTAGAAATAAAAAACAAGCGGTATCATCAAAACAGAGGACAAAACGGCTATTAGACACCCCCCAAACCAAAGCCCCGGCGCGATGTCGTGTTTTTTGCGATTAACCAGATAATATAGCAACCAATATAAAAACATAGGCCAAAGCCCAAGTTTCATATGTTCAAAAACACTTTCATTTGTCGGAGAAAAAAACGCAACAAGACTAAACTTTCCCAAAAAGTCAAACACAAAGTGGTTAACGCTCCCGACAAAAAACAATATCACGATACCTTTTAATATCCATTTTTGTTCGCTACACAGTTTTTTATATCTCTCCACAAGTCCATAACCTCTAAATTTTTTTATTTTCAAAGAATGTAATAAATAATATCATTTAATTTAAAAAAAACCGCTCGCAAATTGTAGACCAAACGACAACCGATAATATCGGTAGTGAATATTCAAAAAGCCAAACACCGCTATTATCCACACCCACAATACAAAAATGATTGAAAACAATGTTGAAGTATGGTAACATATAGACATAGTGTAACTTTACAAAAGAGGTGTATAATTTGAAACAAAGTTTCAAACATTAGTTTTGCGCTTTTCGGTTAATTTTGATAACCGAAGTTTTGCCACTATTAAAATCAATTTGGCAAAACCGCTCAAAACATCAAGAAAGGAATAGGTATTAACATGAACAAGCATCTAAAGATATTTTTTAACATTTTAGTAGTTTCGATTTTGGGAATTTTAGTTTTGTCTTTTTCGGGATGTGGATTAAGCGAACAAGAAGAAGCGGAAAAACAAGCCCTACTTAACGACTTTTCCGACTTTTTGATTACTTATACCGAAACTATCGCAACGATAGACACTTCACGGCTTTCGGAAAACGCCACCGAGCGTTATAACGACGTGTTGAAAGACATAACAAGATATATGGAGATTGTCGCTCCCGAAGTTTCGGGCGAAGAGGTTGACAAACTCAAAGCAGACGAGATAGTCGAACTTCGTGACCACGTCGAAACGTTAGACCAACTTTTAGCGGAACTAACCGAAATTGCGGCTCTCGACATAACATAGTTTAAATACGTATTGAAGACGCCATGGCGTTGCCGTGGCAAATCCGCAGGATTATTTCCACGAGCTCTGCCGCAAGGCAGAGATTATATCTATTTTATATAGACATCATATTGAGTTAAACATCAAAACAAAATACAGAAATTTCAAAGAAGGATACGGTTTGCCGTATCCTTTTAATTATTATCAGCACTTAAAAATTATTAGCACTCTCAACTATCGAGTGCTAATAATTTACTAAAAATACATATTTTGTTCATATTTTTTTCATATCTTAACAATATACTATAACCATAACGAAACACAAGCAACCTCTTGCAATTGTAAGTAACAGCTTGTAAACAATGTTTTTGATTAAAGGAGAAAATTATTATGTACGGACTAATCCCACGACGCAGACAACAAAACCTTTTTGACGCTTTTGACGTTTTTGACGCCTTTGCAAAATCCCCTCGTTTCGAGTTTTCAAATCAAAATCTTTTTTCGATTAAAACCGATATTAAAGATTTGGGCGAAAACTTCGTTTTGGAAGCCGAGCTTCCCGGGTTTGAAAAAAGCGACATCAACATCGACACGACAGACGGCGTTCTAACGATTTCCGCAAAGACCGAAACAAGCGAACAAAAAGAAAAAGACGGTTATCTTTCTCGCGAGAGAAGACAGGGAAGCTTTAAGCGTTGTTTCTCGCTTGAGGGTATCAACCAAAACGAAATAACGGCTAGTTATAAAAACGGTGTTCTTGAGGTTTTACTCCCGAAAGAAAAGAAGGTTGAGCCCGAAGTTAAAAAAATAGAGATAGCATAAGGCAAAGACATAGCGAGGTAAACTACTCCCCCAACTAAAAAACAAGGGACCAAGACGAAATGAAACAAAATTCGTTCTTGGCTCCTTGTTTTTATTTTTTGATAATTAATGTTTGTTAGATTATTCCCACGAATTAAACGAAACAATCTCGTCAAAATCTTTTCGAGCCTTTTTCGCGCCGCCCTCATTTTTCGCGTAACCTAGCGTTATGACAAGGCGAATTGTTATATCTTCCGGAATTCCTAGAAGTTGTTTTAGTTTTTGATCGTCAAACATGCCGAGAAGACAGGTCGAAAGCCCGACGTCGGTTGCGGCGTAACAGATAGTTCCGGCGACGTTGCCGATGTCCATTTGCGCATAAAACTGGCTGTCAAGGTCTATGCTTTTTATAAGCCTTGCTTTTGTCTCACACACAACGATAAAAGCCGGCGCTTCCCCTACCCATCTGTTTATCTTATACTCGGGTTTAATAATACATTCCGGCATCTTTTTCGCAACATCGTCTGTGCAAACAACAAGCTTCCACGGTTGGGAATTGCAAGCCGACGGGGTGTTTGCGGCGGCTTCAAGAATTTCAACTATAAGTTTTTTGTCAACCGCCTTGTCGCTGTAGCTTCTACAACTTTCTCTTTTTTCGGTTAATTGTTTAAAGTTCATTTATGTGGCCTTCCTTTATATCATTTTTTTAATTAATCTATTTCTAAAACTTTACAAACATCAACAAAGCCTAAACTCTCGGAATATTGTTCAAGTTCCGCTATCGTCATCTCAATCGCGCTGTTGGAACTTCCGGCGGCGGGAAACACCGTCTCAAAGCGTTTCAACGACTCGTCGAGATATACCTTAACCCCGTCGTTTAACGCAAACGGACAAACTCCCCCAACCTCGTGTCCAATCAGCTCTTTTGTCTGTTCAGCCGAAAGCATCTTTGCTTTTGTCTTAAAATAATCTTTAAATTTTCTGTTGTCAATCTTTGCGTCGCCCGCCACAACAACAAGCGTAGGCGTTCCCGAAACATCGAACGACAACGATTTTGCAATTCTAGCCGCCTTAGTTCCAACCGCGTTTGCCGCAAGCTCTACCGTTGCGCTTGAAACAGAAAACTCCAAAATCCTTTGGGCTATTCCGAGTTGTTCAAACTTGTTTTTAACATTTTCTATCGACATATTTAATCCCTTGTTCCGTAATTTAAATAAAATATCATAAAACCTAGATATCTCCCGCTTAAAAAGCTCGTTTTTTATTGTTCTTTTTTTTAACTTTTAATCTATACCAAAAAGGCGTTTTCCGTTTTCGCGCGCAATGTCTATTATCTCTTGCGCCGAAAAGTCGCCCCTTATCTCGGCTATTCTCTCGGCGGCAAACGAGATATAATGTGAAAGATTAAGCTCTCGTCTTATGTGTGACGGCGAAAGATACGGACAATCGGTCTCGAGAAGCAACCGTTCAAGCGGCATCTCTTTAACCGTATCCGTTTCTTTTTTGGAATTTTTATATGTCACGGAACAGCCTATGCCTATATATAAATCGGTGTGTTTAAATATCTCGCGCGACGTCTCGACCGACCCCGGGTATCTATGCAAAACCCCTTTAGGTTTATGTTTAAACAAAATTTCAAGCATATCTTCTGTCGCGTCTCGCATGTGTAAAACCGTCGGTAGCGAAAGTTCTTTAGCAAGTTCGAGTTGTTCGATAAAAACTTGTTTTTGCTCCATTTTCGGCGAAAACTCATAGTAATAGTCGAGCCCAATCTCGCCTATTGCAACAATTTTTTGGTTGGTGGAAAACTTGCGAAGTTTGTCGAGATAATCGGTTTTGTAAACCTCTTTGGCGGCGTGGGGGTGGACCCCTACCGAACCGTATATATATGGATAGCTCTCGCTTAACGCAACCGCTTTTTCGCTTGTCTCAAGATCTGAACCACATGTCAAGATAAGCTCAACCCCGTTTTCTCTTACGGTTTCGAGCGAACTTTCAAGTATTCCGTCGTATCTCTCGTCGTCATAATGCGCATGGGTATCAAATATTCCGTTTAACATTTTTTTAATCTCCCCCGTCTATTTCCCGACACAGAATTTCGAGAACACCTCGTCCACCACCGCTTCCGAGACGTTTTGTCCCGAAAGTTCGTATAGATATTCAAGCGCTTCTTCAAGTATATCATAGATAATGTCGTATGTGTTCTTGTTTTCAAGTTCTTTTGTCGCGGTTGTTACCGCCAAAAGCGCGTTTCGCGCCGCTGTTCGTTGGCGTTCGTTTGCAAGGATAGGAACTTCGGGCGAAAGGTTGCTTGTTCCAACCGCCGCCGAAACAAGGCGCTCGATAGTCTCTTTAGACGACAGGGCGTTAGCTTGTATAACCCCGACGTTAGAAAAATGTTGTTTAACAACTTGTATGTCAAGTTTCCCTTCAAGGTCGCTTTTGTTTACAAGAGCTACGACGTTTTTATCTTTAAGCGAATTTATAAACTTAATATCTCCCTCGCAAAGTTGTTTTGAATTGTCAAAAACCGCTATTACAAGCGACGAATGTTCAATCATTTGTTTTGCGCGGTCGATGCCGATAGCTTCGATTTGATCATCTGTTTTGTCGCGTATACCCGCCGTATCGGACAGAATAAGCGTTGTTCCGCCTATATTAATGCGCTGTTCGATAACGTCGCGCGTCGTTCCGGCTTGTTCGGTTACAATAGCCTTTTCAAACCCCGACAAAAGGTTCATAACTGTGCTTTTGCCGACGTTGGGCGCGCCCGCAATCGTCGCCGTAACTCCGTTTAAAACCGCCATGCCGGCGTCGTAGTTTTCAACAAGAACTGTAAGACGTTTTTGGGCAAATCCCAAAAGCTCTTTTGCATACTGTTCGTCGACCGGTTCGATGTCCTCTTCGGGGAAATCGAGCGCCGCCGAAAGATGGGTTTCAAGGTCGAGGATCTTCGCCGTTATCTCGGACATCTCTTTGTACATCGCCCCGTTCATAAGGGCGGCGGCGGCTTTTCCCCCTTGTTTTGTTTGCGCCGAGATAAGCGAAGCTATGCCCTCTGCCTCGCTTAGAGATATCCTTCCGTTTAAAAAAGCGCGCTTTGTAAATTCGCCGGGCTCGGCTAAAACCGCTCCGTTATCCAACACGGCGCGAAGCACCGCGTCGCTTACCGCTTGTCCGGCGTGACATTGAAGCTCGACAACGTCCTCGGCGGTGTAGCTTCTCGGAGCTTTGAAAACAACCGCAACCGCTTGGTCGATAAGTTCGTCGTCGTTAGAACGTATCTCGCCAAAAGCCGCCCTATAACCCGAAAGTTCGGCAAGGTTTTTTTTATGTTTTGGGAAAAAAACTTTTTGCGCTATCTCGATAGCTTGTTCTCCCGAAATTCTTATAATTGAAACTCCGCCCTCGCCGTTTGGCGTTGCTTTTGCGGCAATTGTGTGTTCGCTCACGATTTTTTGTCCTTTCGTTTTTAATAGTTAAATCAAATTAAAATTTATTTAACTATATAAAAGAATAAAGGTCTGTGACGAAATATAAATTGTTTGTGACAAATGACGAAAAAATGTAGGGACAACCCTTGCGGTTGTCCGAAAAGGCAGAAAATTCTCTACCATTTCGGACAGGGGCAAGCCCTGTCCCTACAGATTTTGTATATTATAACAATTTCGTCGCAGCCCTTTTGCTGTCTAATAACTAAAACTCAATCTTTCCGTATAGGTTTTTTGTTGCGTTTTCATCTTTTGGTTTTTGCTCGACCGGCGCAGACGGCGTTGCGCTTTGCGTTTGTTCCACCGGTTTCGAGTTGAAATCTCTTCTTGGTCTGTCACCTCTGTCACCTCTGTCGCCGCCGCCACTACGCGAACGATTGTTATTGTTGTTATACCTACGACCGCCTTGCCCTTGTCCTCTTCGGTCGGCGCCCTCCGGCATTACTATTACACGGCGGTTAGGTTCAAAGCCTATCGACTCGGATTTAACCCCGTCTATATCTTGAATTGTGCTGTGTATAATTCTTCTTTCGTACGGGTTCATCGGTTCAAGCGTTTGGTTGCGTCCGCTCTTTTTAACTTTAAACGCTACCTTTTTCGCAAGCGACTCAAGAACGCCCGCCCTTTTGCTGCGATAATTAGCAACGTCAAACGTAATTTTACAATAATCCTCGTCCGCGCGGTTTGAAACGAGCAAACAAAGATATTGCAACGCGTCCATAACGTCTCCGCGACGTCCGATTAAAATAGCGCTGTCCTCGCCGTCTACTAAAAACTTAATTCCTTTTTCAATCTCAACCGCTTTATAGGTAAGTTTTTCGGCGCCCATGCATTTCGCAACCGATTGAAGATACGAAAGCGCCGCTTTCGCTCCGTTCGGAATTTTATCAAGGTCGACTTGTTTTTCCAAAACCTCAACTTGTTTTTCAACTTCTTTTGCCGGTTGGACAACAGGTTTTTTCTCTTGGGGTTGCGGTTTCTTTTGTTCCGGCTTCTTGTTGTTATTTTCGCCCCATTTTCGTTTTTGTTCGGGTTTTTCTGATTTTTCCGGCTGTTTCTTTTGTTCTCCGCGCACAAAATCTCTAACCGAAAAACCGTCCTCATTTAATGTAATTTTAACCTTTGCGGGAATAGTTTTAAAAAGTTTTTTCTGGGGCATCTCAAGGATTTCGGTGCTTAAATTAACGTCATCTTTACTGACTCCAAGGTCGATACACGCCTTGTCTATAGCTTCATCAACCGTTTTACCCGTTGCTATAATCTCTTTCACAAAACATTCCTCCTAAAAAATTATTTGTGTTTAACCCTCATTATTTTGTTGTTCTTGATCTTGGTTGTCGTCTTTTTTGTTTTTCTTCTTTTTCTCTTTCGGTTGTTCTACCGGAACGACTGGGATAAACTCGCCAATACCCGAACTGTCAAAGGTTTCGGCGTCCGCTTCGCCATATCTTTGAGCGTCAAGTTCGCGGGCTTTTTGTAGACGAAGTTTCGCCATCTCGCTTGCAGGAACTTCTTTTTCAACAACCTGTCCGTCTTTGTCTTTAACCTTAACTTTTTTCTTTTCTTTTTTCTGTTTTTTCTTTTCTTCAAGTTCCGCCATAAGTTTTTCGCGATATTTTTCAACGTTGATAAACTTTTTAAGAATTAAGCTTTGGATTATGGCTATGATGTTTTGCGCGCCCCAGTAAATCGACATACCGGCGGGGAACGAGAACGAGAACCAACCGAACATAACGGTCATCATGACCTGTGTCACTATCATGCTGTTGCCCATTGTTTTGCTTTGTCCGCTTGTGATCATCATTATAATAGAGGAGCAAAGCATTGTCGTTACCGAGAAAAGCGGTATCAAAAGCATTAATGACCATTCAAACTGGGGTATCTCCCAAAGGTTTATCGAACCAATACTCATGTTAAGATCGGCAATTTTAGCGACATTTTCCGCAACAACATCTGCCGAGAAGCCTTCTACAACTATGTTTGTGTATGCCGTTGGGCTTTCTTTAACCCCTTCGATAACAAGGTTTTCAATAAACCTGTCGTTCGGGCTTTCCGCCAAAGTTTCGGCGGCTTTCGGAACGGCGGCGATAAGCGCGTTTACTATTTGTTCCGGGATAAAAAGCATGTATGTCAAAGGTTTATATATAACCTCGATAAGTCCGAAAAGAATAGGAAATTGGATTAAAAGCGGCAAACAACCCGCCATAGGGTTATAGCCGAATTCTTGTTGGAGTTTTTGAAGTTCTTCGTTTTGTTTCGCTCTGTCGTTTTTATATTTTTGTTGAATTTCGTCGATTAACGGTTTGTAAACCGCCATTGAAACGGTCGAGCGTTGTTGCTTGATAGCAAGCGGGAACAACAAAACCTTTGTTATTATGGTGAAGAATACAAGCGCAAAGATATATGAAACCGGAAGGCTCAAGATCTCGTGCGCGAATATATAGCAATACTGCATTATAAATCCCAGCGGATACGCAATTATTGCCCAGATAGAATCAAACATTTAGGGTTTCCTCCGTTAAGCCGTTCAAAACGGCATTATTATCATTATTTTGTTGAAATATCAATATTTCGTGTTACTGATTAAAAACCAATCTTTTGCAAACACCCATATAAAATCTAATCTGTAACTGTTAGATATCTATTTGTTTCGTTTTGGGACGTCGTCAATCCCAAAGTTTTTGTTAAAGGGATTACATCGTAAAACTCTATAAATTCCAAGGGCAATCCCTCGCAAAAACCCCCATTCCTCTACGGCTTGAACCATGTATTCGGAACAACTCGGGTTAAACCTACAGTTGTCTCCAAGCAGGGGGGATATGTTTTTTTGATATATTCTAATTAACTTAATCAATAGTTTTTTCATAAACTTAAGTGACCACGATTTTTCATGTTTCAAAATCGTTTTCAAACGTTAAAGTCCTCGCCTTCGCTTATAACTCCCGCCTTTATAAAAGCCTTTTTCATCAAAGGCACAAGCTCGGAAGATTTCGCAAAGACCGCCTTTCTTCTGCAAACCAAAACAATGTCGAAACAGCCGTCTGCGTATGAAAAAATTTCCCTCGCAGCGGCTTTGACAATTCTTCTTGCACGATTTCTTTCAACCGCACATCCGATTTTTTTTCCGGCCGTTATCCCAAGCCGCATACCATAGTTTTTGTTCTTAACGATATACGCAACGAAAAACGGACAAACAATTCCGCTCGAGCGTTTGTACGCCCTTCTAAACTGAAAATTGCGGTTTAACGACGTTATTTTATCCGGCATGTATTATGCACAGATTTTTGCTCTGCCTTTTGAACGACGACGAGCCAAAATTTTGCGACCGTTTTTTGTTCTCATGCGTTTCATAAACCCATGTTCAACTTTACGGGTTTTCTTTTTTGGATGATAGGTAGGTCTCATAACAATCTCCTTTTTAATCTTGTGGGCGAAAAGCCCTTTTATCAGTTATATTTGTTTGATTGGCACATGTTTTTTAAAACATACCCACGCCTGTCCGAACAAATAAACGAATTAGCGGTTTTATGTTACCCCTGTAAATTGAAATTATATCTTATTCGGTATACAAATGTCAAGGTCTAAAACGTATTGTTTAGATGGTTTAGGTGTTTTTACCGTTTAATTTCAAAGTTTATGGCATAAAAAATTATTAAAAATCTCTGATTTGACTTTTAAAGTATCATCGAGGTGTTTTGTTGTCCCGAAAAAACCGTCGTCGAAAGCATGAACAAAACTCGGTCATAGCTTTCTATGTCAACAACGTCGGACACCGCGCCGATAGCATATCGCATGTCGATAAGCGTTACTTCGGAAAAATGTTCCGCAAGCATGGGCGCCATACAGTGTGAAAAACTGTCCTTAAACACCAAGATTTTTTCGTCGCTCGGTGCATCTGAATGAATGGTGACGGAAAATTCGTTAGTTCCGAGGAAGTAGGCATATTTATCTTTTTGAGTGAGATACTCTGAAAAGTATATGTCGTCATACTGACTGCTAGCGTCACCCTTTGCAACCGAAAGCGAAGTGTCAACTGTTGGGACATACGCTTCGATCGTATCCGGCTCTACAAAACGTATGCCACTTTTTGAAAACAACGTTCCGTTGAAATCGGTTGAAACTACCTCACTGTTGTACGGCACAGGGGAAATTCCAATGTTCTTTACATATTCAGCGTACGCGAGATATGCCGTAGGGGTTGTCCAATGGTGATCGGTTCGGTAGTAGGAATAACCGTCCGAACTTGCTATTAGCGGATACGTTACGTTTATCGGGTTAACTTCGGGAAGTTGTGCAAAAACCTCGTCGATATACTGCCCTTGATCCCATTCGTCCGCAAAAGCCGGAAGCTTTCGCGAAAGCACATACGACGCAGTCGGCACAAGCATTATATCGGACGGAACGTCAAAATTTTGAACAAAGTTTTTAATTCCCTCAATGTTTGCGGCGGTTATTTCGGCGTCGGGTGGCGGAATTTGTTCCAAAAGAATGTCGTCGCCGTAGTAGACGTCGTTAAACTCGATTTTGGCAACCGCTATCTCTGCAACCGCTTTGAGTTCGACAAACTTATCGCGCAAAATAAACTGGTCGTTCACATATTCTTCAAAATCCATCTGCCACTCGCCGTCCACAAGCTTTTGAAAACTCACCGACGGAAACTGTTGAAGATATCGGTTTTCGTTGTCCGAACGTTCCCTATCTTCGATTACATAGTTAAACACGGTAAGCACAAGCCAAACCGCGGCAACCGCAAACACGAGATATCTTGTGTCAAATTTCTTTTTCATAAACTCCTTTATACCTTCTATACGGCGGCAGAGCGAACTGCGTCAAGAACTGCGTCGTTGTTGGGCGAGATTATATATACAAGTGTGTCCCCTATTTCAGTTATGACTTTGTTTTCAACAAGCACGGCTTGGTCGGGAAGATATGCGTCCCATTGTTTTTGATAGTTGACGAGTGCATCGTTCATCATGTTTTTAACGTTGTCTTTTTCTCCCTCTAACGGCTTAACAAGTATAACCATACTCGCTTGAATGTTCATGAGTGGAGTCAATGCGACAAATTCCGAAACAGACGACATGTCCATTCTGTATACCGTTTTCAAAACCTCTGTGTCGGTGTTGGGTTTTATTATGTCGCCCAAAACCGCGCCGTCGATATCGACTTCACTAATGGCGGTTTGTGCCGCCGCAAGGTCAACCGTTGTCGGCTCGCCCGTATCGCCCGCTCCACAAGCAACCAATAAAAACATAAGTGTTAAAGATAACGCTATCGATATAATTTTTTTCATTTTTTTGTTCTCCTAATAATTTAATAAATCCGTTAGATTACAGCTTTACAATAGTCTAATCTAACAAAGCATGTGTTGTGTAGTATTCGAGTATTACGTCGTTGCCCGCTACCCTAGGGTGGATTCCGTCAAACTCGTAGTCTCGAATAAGCCCCACCATAGCCGTGCCGTCGGTGTCTTTAAGTTCGGGCGCAACATTAAGGAAACTTACACCAAGCCGCGAACACATCTCGGCTATATAGTAGTTATATATGTTAATCTTTGCATTGGTGGTCGAGTTTGTTCCGGCCTCGCCGTCGTCATATTCTTTCATGACGGGGGTTAAACTCATAATGATAAAATCGGTGTCCGGGCTTGCCGTTCGCATGTTTTCAATCAACGTTTCATAGCTTTCGATGTACTCGGTTGCTTCGACGTACGAAACAACATTTGTCCCAAGCGACATCAAAATCCTTTCGGGCTTGTATGTCGTCAACAGGTCGATTATCGTCGAACTCGTTTCCTCGTCGTTAACCCTAAGCGTCGAATCTTCCGCGTCAAGCGCCGAAATGCCAGCTTGACACCACATCTTGTCAAACGGAACCTGTCCGTCCATAAGCGCGAGGTTTTCGATTACCGAATCCCCAAAAAACGTTGTGTCGTTTATATATTGTTCCCCGGCATCCTCCGTTTCGGGAAGAATTGCGTCAGTGAAAAATCCGTCTAAACTAAACTCGGCTACCGACGCGGTCAACGGGCTGTCCTCTGTAACGGTGACTCTTCGTTCCGCTATGCCCGTGTTACCGTTGCTGTCGGTCGTTTTGTACGTTATTGTGTACACCCCGACCGCCGCCGTGTCAACCGTTCCTTCGACCGTCACGGTTGAAGTTAAGTCTCCGTCAAAGTTGTCGTGTGCCGTGTAGCCCGGTTCTTTGTAATCGGAACCCAGCGGCAACATAACGGTGTCCGAAGAAGTAAGCGAAATAACCGGCAATTCATAATCCTCAACCGTAACCGAACGCGTTTCGGAAAATCTAATCGGTATTATCGGAAATTTATATGTGTAGGTAATCTCTTGTTTTCCCATCAACGTGTTGTCAATTGAACCGGATATCAAGATATCTTCGCTTATGTCGTTACCCAAAAATGTTCCTGTTGCGCCTTGTTCTTCATACTGTGCGCCGTATGACAAGATATCGTCGGCTGTTCCGTTTAACGTAATCGTCGGCCGTATTAAATACCCAACGCCGACAAACGCCGCAACTAATACCGCGGCGACAATTCCAAAGATTACGCCTTTCGGAACACCGCCTTTTTTCTTTTTAACTACGTTTGCTCCGTTTCCGAAGTTGTAGTTGTATGAAACGTTTTCTATACCTTGTCTGTTATAGTTGGAAAATGTTTTAATTCTTCCGGTGTGGTCACGCGGAAGAAGTTCGGCGGTTTGCGATGTCGCTCCCTTGGGCGGCACAGGACGTCGCGGCGCGGCGGCTCCATATGGAGACTGTCTTCCGGCTTGCGGCGACATCTCGCCTTGACGGGGAACGGGAGGTCTTCCAACCTGTTGCCCGGGGCGAGCCGGTTGTTGTTGCGAAACAGGGGGGCGGCCTTGCCTTGGAAGCTGCCCTTGCTGGTGTTGCCGCTGTGTGTTTGGTTGTTGCCTTATCGGTTGCGCGTTTGGTTGTTGTGCGTTTGGTTGTTGCCTTATCGGTTGCGCGTTTGGTTGTTGTGCGTTTGGATTTTGCGGATAATTTTGTCCGCCGTTTTGCGGCATAGGTTGCTCAGTCGCAAAAGTCGGAACCGCTTCGTTTTGCGCAAACGGATTTGCGTTTGACGGCGCGCGCATCTGTTGATTTATCGGGCTGAACCTAGGTCCGTTTGAAGGGTTGTTTGTTTGTTGCGGACCTTGTTGGTTTGTGGTTCTTCTAAATCCCGATTGTTGTTCAAAGCCGTCGTTATATTGATTATTATTCTGTTGATTATCATAGTTATTCAAAATTGCATCACCGCTTTTCATCTTATACCGTTTATACGGTTTTTACAGTATCTTATATTATCGCATATTTCTTATTTTTTTTCAATCAATATTGCCAATTTTTTCGTATAATTATATCTATTACGATTGTAATACATCTGTGCAACACCAAAAAAAACATTAAAATTTTAATTAGTTTTTAATATTTTTTCTAAAGCAACTTTGTAAATTCGTCTAAAAATCTTGAAAGCTTTTTATATATATGATAGTATATATAGGGAGATTATACCTTTAACAAATATACTACCCAAAAAATAAGACGCAAAATCAACGAAAAAGTTAGTTTTATGTTGAGAAAAACAATAATATTACAAGGAAGAAAGAAACCAATCATGCCCGAAATTATAAAAGCCCCAAGGGGAACGCTTGATATTTTACCAAAACAAAGTTACGTCAACCGTTATATCGAAAGCAAGTTGTTTGAAATTTGCGAAAGATTTGGATACAAAGAGATACGCACCCCGACGTTTGAACACACAGAACTGTTTTTGCGCGGTGTCGGGGATACAACCGACATAGTCGGCAAAGAGATGTATACTTTTTTTGACAAATCCGACCGTTCAATAACGTTGCGTCCCGAAGGGACGGCGGGGGTTGTTCGTGCGTTTTTGGAGCACGGAAGTTTAAACGAAACTTTGCCGCTTCGCGCATACTATAACCTATCCTGTTTCAGGTATGAAAAACCGCAAGCCGGAAGGCTTCGCGAGTTCCATCAACTAGGGATTGAAACGTTTGGCGCGCAAATGCCGGACGCCGATTGCGAAGTTATCGCGGTCGGGAATACTATATTCAAGGAACTGGGGCTTCGCGAAGTTTCGCTTGAAATTAACAGCATAGGCTGTCCCGAATGTCGCCCGAAATATCACGAGGCATTAAAGGAATATTTCGACGCAAGAAAGGGCGACCTTTGCGCTACTTGTGTCGACAGGCTAGAGCGAAATCCGCTAAGGATACTCGACTGCAAAAGCCCCGTGTGCAGCGAGATAGCCAAGGGCGCTCCCGTAGGGCTCGATTTTCTTTGTGGTGAATGCAATGACCATTTTGAACAGTTAAAAGACCTTTTAACCAAACGAAACATCTCGTTCACTATAAACACGCGAATTGTTCGCGGCCTTGACTATTACACCAAAACGGTGTTTGAATTTGTCCACAAAGGCGCGGGCGCTCAAGGCACCGTGTGTGGCGGAGGGCGCTATGACGGATTGGTCTCGATGCTTGGTGGAAACGCCGTTCCCGGCATTGGCTTTGGAATGGGTCTTGAACGCCTTGTGTCGGTTTTACAAAGTGAGGGTATCGAGATACCGTTGCCCCACGGGTTCGACGTCTTTATCTGTTACATCGGTCAAAACGCGTTAGATAAAGCAAGACAGCTTTGTTTCGAACTTCAAGACAAAGGAATTTCGGCTGGATATGACATAAACGGCAGAGGACTTAAAGCCCAGATGAAATTTGCGGACAAATCCAACTCGTTTACTTCGCTTGTCCTAGGCGACGACGAGATAACAAACAACAGCGGAACACTTAAAACTATGGGGACAAAAAACGAAACAAACGTCTTGCTTGAAGCGGACGAGATTATAAACACAATTGAAAAATTTAAAGAGAAAGTTTAAATAAAGAGAGGATTAAAATACATGACAGAAACTATGGGCAACCTTAGAAGGACACATTACAGCACACAAACGCTTGAAGCTCCTCTCGGAAACGTCGTTACCGTTGCGGGGTTTATAGCAAAATCAAGAGATATCGGGAACCTTATCTTTGCCGATCTCAGAGACAGAATGGGCATAATTCAACTCGCGTTTGACGACAGCACCGACCGCGAAGTTTTTGAAAAAGCCAAGGCTTTAAGGAGCGAAGCGGTTGTTATGGCGGGGGGTGTTTTGCGCGAGCGTTCGAGCAAAAACCCAAATCTTCCGACCGGAAACATCGAACTTTTTGTAACGGAACTCAAGATTTTAAGCTTTGCCAAAACCACGCCGTTTGAAATTCGCGACGAGATAAACGTGCGCGACGAACTCGCGCTTAAATATCGTTATCTCGATCTTAGAAGAAGCGACCTTTCAAACAGCCTTGTAATGCGCCACAAAATTGTTAAATGCGCGCGCGACTATTACGACGAGGAAAACTTTGTCGAGATAGAAACGCCTATTCTTATCCGTTCAACCCCCGAAGGCGCAAGGGATTATCTCGTTCCGTCGCGCGTTCAAAACGGAAAGTTCTACGCCCTTCCGCAATCGCCACAGCTATATAAACAGCTACTTATGCTTTCGGGCTTCGACCGATATATGCAAATAGCTAAATGTTTCCGCGACGAGGATCTTCGCGCCGACCGTCAACCCGAGTTCACCCAAATTGATATCGAGATGTCGTTTTGTGACGTGGACGATATAATCGCGATAAACGAAGGGTTTTTGATGAAACTCTTTAAGGATATTTTAGGGGTAACGATAAAAGCACCTTTCAAAAGAATAACCTATAAAGAAGCTATGGACAGATACGGTTCGGACAAACCCGACACAAGGTTTGCGCTTGAACTTAAAGATCTTTCAGACATCGTCAAAGATTGTGAGTTTGCGGTGTTTGCAAACACGATTAAATCGGGCGGAACTGTTCGCGGAATAAACGCCAAAGGACTTGCAGAAAAACTCACCCGCAAAGAGATAGATAAATTGACAGAACACGTCAAAACATATCGCGCGAAAGGTCTAGCGTTTGCGAAACTTTCGGAAAACGGCGCGTCGGGAAGCTATGAAAAGTTTTTAAGCGAAACCGAGATAGACGAAATACGAAAAAGACTTGACGCACAAAACGGCGACGTTTTGTTTATCGTTGCGGACAAACCGTCCGTTGTATACGATGCTTTGGGTGCGTTAAGGCTTGAAATCGCCAAAAGATATGGGCTCATAGAACAAGGAACATACGACCTTTTGTGGGTCACAGATTTTCCGCTGTTTGAGTATGACGATGAAGAAGACAGATACTACGCGAAACACCACCCGTTCACCGCTCCTGCCGACGAGGATGTCGAAAAGCTGACAAGCGACCGCTTGAACTGTAAAGCGAAAGCGTACGACATGATACTCAACGGAAACGAGCTTGGCGGCGGTTCGATAAGGATTAACAACCCCGACATACAACGAAAGATGTTCGAGGCGTTAGGGTTTACCCCCGAACAAGCCGAAGCGCAGTTTGGATTCTTGATGGAAGCGTATACCTACGGCGCGCCGCCCCACGGAGGCATTGCGTTCGGGCTTGACAGGTTGGTCATGTTGCTTCTCGGCAAAGAGAGCATACGCGACGTTATAGCGTTCCCGAAAGTTCAAAACGGCGGCGAACTAATGACAAACTGCCCCGACGTTGTTTCAGACAAACAACTCGAGGAGCTTTCTATAAAACTTGATTTACCACAATAAATTTATAACAACAGGGGGATTTTAAGTTATGGTTGATTGGTTACAAAGAAGCTGGGTCGAGGTTTCTCTCGACAACATCAACGCAAACGTTTTAGCTATTCGCGAAAAGCTTCCGCAAAACGTAGAACTTGCGGCGGTTGTCAAAGCGGACGCATACGGCCACGGCTCAAAAAACGTTGTTCGCGAGATGGACGAAGCCGGGGTTGACAGATTTTGCGTGTCAAACTTTAACGAAGCATTGGTCGTTCGTGACAGCGGAATAAAAAAGCCTATCATAATTCTCGGCTACACTCCGCCCGAATATGCCGAATGGCTTTCAAAGCTTAATATTATACAAACGGTGGTAGACCGCGAACATGCTTTGAAGATTTCGGAAGCCGCCGCCGCCGCAAAGGTTATTGTCGACGTACACATCAAGTTAGACACCGGAATGGGTCGGCTTGGAATGAACGGCCGAAACCTTGAAACCACCTGTCGAGAGATAGTCGAGATAGCTTCTATGCGCAACCTATACGCATGTGGATTATATACACATTTTGCGGTTGCGGACAACAAAACCGATTTTGGCAAAAGTTATACCGAAGCCCAACGTTCGCTTTTTGTTTCGATAGCCGGACGACTTGCCCAGCTAGGCGAGAGGTTTAACACGCTTCATTGTTCCAACAGTGCAGGGTTACTGTTCTATCCCGAATTTTGCCACAACATGGTTCGCCCCGGCATCATGCTGTACGGCGTTTCCCCTACCGGCGCTCCGATAGAAGGCCTAGAGCTTAAACCGGCAATGTCGCTTAAATCGACCGTTTCGATGGTTAAGCCTCTTCGCGTCGGCGAATCGGTAAGTTACGGTTGTACATTTACGGCGCAAAAAGAGATGACTATTGCGGTTGTAAGCATAGGATATGCCGACGGTATACCGAGACTTTTAAGCAACAAAGGATATTGTTATATAAACGAAACCAAAGTTCCAATAGTTGGGACAATCTGTATGGACATGCTTATGATAGACGTAAGCGAAGTTCAAGACGAGGTTAAAAACGGGGATATCGTGACGTTTTTCGGAGACAATTGCCCGATAACGGTCGAAAACATCGCAAAACAATGTGGAACTATCGGTTATGAAATCATTTGCGGCATTTCAAGACGTGTCCCGCGTGTTTACAAAAAAGGCGGCGAGACGGTCGAAATTGTTGATTACACCCTGCCGAGAAAACCCAACGAAAAGATTAAATTGAAATAAATCAATTTAAAATGTTTAACCGCCCTGTGAAATTCACAGGGCGGTTTGTTAGTTTTATTATTAATCTTTAATAAACCTTTGCTTTTTCTTCGCCGTTCAAAACGCGCATTGCACCGCTCATAAGAGCTTCCATCTCGTCCTCGCCGGGGTATACGTAAACGGGCGCAAAGTTTGAAACGCGCTTTTTAACCTCGCCACAAAAACGAGTGCTGTACGCAATTCCGCCGGTTAAAAGTATCGCGTCAACCGAACCGGAAAGCACGGCACACATAGCAGCTATCTCTTTTGCGACTTGATACGCCATTGAATCGACTACGAGCGCCGCAAATTCGTCGCCTTCCGAGATCATGTGTTCCGCAACTTGTGCGTCGTTTGTTCCGAGATATCCGAGCATTCCGCTAGCGCGTGTAACCTTGTCCAGCATCTCGTCGCGAGAATATTCGCCGGAATAACACATCTCGATTAGCGGAACTATCGGTATCGAACCGGGACGTTCCGGTGTGAACGGGCCTTCGCCCGAAAGACCGTCGTTACAGTCGATTACGCGTCCATAGCGGTGGGCGCCAATCGTTATGCCGCCGCCGAGATGGGCTATTACAAAACGACAGCTTTCATATGGTTTTCCAATAACCGCCGCGTGTCTTCTCGCTATCGCCTTTTGATTAAGCGCGTGGAACAACGAATTGCGTTCTATTCCCGGCATACCCGAAATCCTTGCATGTTGGTCGAACTCGTCAACAACAACGGGGTCTACAACATACGCCGGAATACCGACTTCGTCCGCTATTTCTTTTGCGATGATTGCGCCAAGCGCCGAAGGGTGACGCATAGCGGCTATCGAATTAAGGTCTTTTAACATCTCGTCGTTAACGCCGTACGTTCCGCTTATTATAGGTTTAACTATTCCGCCCCTGCCGGCTATTGCGTCAAAAGATTTAAGATCTATCTTTGCTTCTTTAAGCACGTCAAGAATGCTTTGCATACGAAGTTCTTTTTGGTCTAATATAGTAGGCCCACATTTCATCAAACGGCCTCTGTCGTAACGCGTTACGTGAATTAAAACCATCTTTTGGTCGTCGTACACCGCAAATTTCGTAGAGGTAGAGCCGGGGTTTATCGCGAGGATACGTTTAACTCCGGGGGCTTTTTCGCCTATTGCCGGAATTTCCTCAACCTTTTTGCGAACCTCTTCCATCTTTGGTTTTTCTTTAACGATAAGTTCGCCGTCTTTTTCGATAGCGGCTTTTAAAACACAGTTAATTTCTATTAATTTATCTACAACACGCTCGAGTTTAGAATATTTGCCGTTGATTTTAATCTCCATTTTTGAAATTGCGGGGTCATTGGTTTCATCTGCAACGATGCTTTTGATGTTCCAACCTTCTCTTCTTATATGGCCTACGACTCTGTCGAGCACGCCGGCTTTGTTTTCGACAATCAGTTCAACCAGCTGGGTTTGTTTTACCATAACATTACAACTCCTCTTATTCAAAGTTTAGAAATAGTTTTCTAAAGAAACTATAAATATCATTTTATACTATTACCGTTAAATACACAAGGACTTTATTGTTTTTTTTATCAAAAATTACTGATTTATTTTAACTATTTTATATTTGTTGCTTAAATTTACCTTGTTTTTAATCAAATTCATATATTTATGGTATAATTCATAAAATAGAGGTAGGCAAAAAATATTTCAACAATACATAAATTTTGACTATTCGTTTTGATAGGTATTTTTACGCTATTTATTCAGAGGTGACATGAAAAAACTTACCAACAAACACAGGGTTATTATATTTAGCGTCATAACGCTTTTTGCGCTTTTTGCGCTTTTGCTTTTAATATATCTCGGATACATGCGGCTTAACGAACCCAACATGACCTATCCCGTGCGGGGAGTCGATGTTTCGTCGTACCAAGGGGATATAGATTGGGAGACAATCGAGCTTCAAGGCATGAAGTTTGCGTTTATTAAAGCCACCGAAGGTTCCACCCACGTCGACCCATACTTCAAACAAAACTTTGACGCGGCAAGCAAGACCGACATGGCGATTAGCGCATATCATTTTATGAGCTTTGAATCGCCCGGCGAAACACAAGCGGACAACTTTGAACAAAACGTCCCGATAATCGACAACATGCTTCCGCCCGTAATAGATGTCGAACTGTACGGCATATATAATTATTTTCCGCCCAACAAAGAACATGTACGAGAAATTCTTGACGCAATGCTTGAAAGCCTTGAAAAGACATACGGAGTTAAGCCGATACTTTACGTAAGCGAAAGGGTTAAAGACAAGTATCTCGGGGACGACTACGACGATTATCCGTTGTGGGTGGTCGATGTGCTGGGATATATTCCGGACGATATCAACTGGAGTTTCTGGCAATATTCCCACAAAGGCGAGATGGACGGCTACGACGGCGTCGAACGGTATATCGACCTTAATGTTTTTCGCGGAACTGCCGAGGATCTTTATAAAATGACGGTGTGGAGCAAATTTTAACCACACACCCTGTGGAGGGTTTATTTAGTTATATGTTTTAAATAAAATATAATAATCTTAAAATTCAAGGTAGGTATAAAAAAATGAGATTGGATAAGTTTTTAAAGGTAAGCAGGATTATCAAAAGAAGAACGGTAGCAAACGAAATCTGTGACGCGGGAAGGGTTATCGCAAACAATCGACCCGTCAAGGCTTCCTACAACGTCGCGGTAGGCGACATACTTGAGATTACGTTTGGCGAAAAGGTAACCAAAATAGAAGTTTTAAGCATTGAGGAGAAAAAAGGCAAAGATTTTTCACGCGAGATGTACAACGTTATTGACACATAAAGAAACCGCCCACAAAGGGCGGATTTTTTTATGCGTCATAGCTTATGCTGTTTTTTCCAAAGTTTCTGTTGTAATACGGGTCGCCTTCTTCGGTGTAGTATTTTTCCCAACGTGCTTTTAAGATAGCCTTTTCGTTCTCCATGCGTTGTTTTTTCTCGCCCTTGTTGTCGTAACCGCGCGAACGCGATTCGTGGTGGTAACATTCAGCGACAGGGTTAAACACGACAAGATATCCTTTTTCGCGTATCTTCAAACAAAGGTCGACATCGTTAAAAGCAACAGAAAGGCTCTCTTCAAAGCCACCAACCTCAAGGAACGCTTTTTTCTTAACCATTAAACACGCCGCCGTACACGCCGACATGTTGGACACGACCGCAAGACGGCTCATATACCCTTCGTGTTCTCTAGGGAACAACGGACAAAGATTTGCCGCCGAACCGCATACGCCCATCGCAATTCCGCCATGTTGCACCATGTTGTCGGGGTATAGCAGTTTTATGCCGCAAGCTCCGACATCTTTGCGGATTGTGAACATCAACATCTCCTCTATCCATTCGGGGGTTATAACCTCGATGTCGTTGTTTAAAAATAATATATGGTCTCCCGCGGCATGTTGGACGCCAAAGTTGTTGATAGCGGAAAAGTTAAACTCCTTTTCCCAAAACACAATCTTAACGCTTGGAAGTTCCATCAACGCTTTGTAGTATTCAAACGTCTCTTGTTTCTTGCTGTTGTTTTCAACGACAATAATCTCAAAATTTTGATATGTCGTAAGTTTAAATATCGAGTCGATACACGTCTTTAAAACGTCTATGTGGTCGCTTGTTGGAATTACTATCGAGACAAGAGGAGTTCTTTTTATCTCATACTTAACGTGGAGCATAGGCACAGCTTTTGAAAACAAAACCTCGCCGTGAAGCCTGACGCGTTCAAGATGTGCTTCAACCGCTTTTTTTGCGGCGGTGTATGCATATGGTTTTGCCGAGATATCGTCCGCAACGCTTCCGGCATGTATTCTCCAATAATACAGCGGTTTTGGTATATGGTGTATCTTTTTTGCGTTTTCGGTTACACGCAACGTAAAATCATAATCTTGACTTCCGTCAAACTCGGGGTCGTACAACCCGACATCTTCCGCAAGAGATTTTTTTATAACCGAAAGATGGCATATATAGTTGCAACTCCTCAAGTAGTCGGGGGAATAACACGGTTTAAGGTGCATAGAACGGCTGTCCGACGGGCGGTTTATAAACGTTGCCTCGTCTGTATAAATAAAATCCGCGTTTTGTTCGTTGATAGCCTTTACAACCTCAAACAACGCCGACTGTGCAATCAAATCGTCGTGGTCGACAAGGGCTATGTATTCCCCGGTTGCAAGTTTAATCGCTTCGTTTGTGTTGCCCGCTATTCCTTTGTTCTCGATAAGTTTTCGATAGATAAATCTTTCGTCCTGCTCTTTAAACTCGTTACAGATTTCCTCAACATGTTGTCCCTCGTCGGTCGAACCGTCCGCAAGACAAACCTCAAAGTTGCTGTAGCTTTGGTCAACAATAGATTGGAAAAGTTCCCTTAAAAATTTCTCAGGTGTGTTGTAAAGAGGTATAATTATGCTTATCTTTGGGGCATATTTAAACTCAAAGTTTTGTTGAAACTCGCGCGTTTCTTTTGAAAGATAAAACTCTTTTTTCAACTCTTTAAGTTTGTAATATCGCCCCGTCACATACCTTGCGGCGAACAAAGTTTGCGACAACCCCTCGTTTTTCAACATGCGAAAAGTTTTGTACATAAGTTTAACCAGTTGATTTTTTGCCGCCCAATCGGGCACTCTGCTTTCGTTTTTTCCCATTTTATGCTTTGTTCCTTTTTAAAAATATATTACTGTATAAATTCAAGGCTGTATCCGCTGTCCTCAACAGGGAATAATTTTTGTTCTAGGCCTTTTGTTGCAATAATTTCTTGTTGGTCGGTCACAAAAACCACCTCGACGCCATCAAAGTTTTTTGCCGCGTCCAACGCGTCGTCCAGACCCATCACGAAAAACGCTGTCGAAAGCGCGTCGGCAAGCGCCCCGTTGTTTGAAACAACGGTAACGGACAACAGTCCGCTGTCTGCCGGGCGACCTGTTTTCGGGTCGATTATGTGATGATATGTTTTTCCGTTAAGTTCAAAAAACCGCCGATAGCTTCCCGATGTTACGACAAAGCTATCCGAAAGCTCGGCAACTGCAAGATATTTTTCGACATTGTTCGGGTCTTCAATGCCAACACGCCAAAGAGACCCGTCCGGTTTTTCCCCTAAAACCGCAACGTTCCCCCCAAGCGACATCATAGCAGAGGTAACATCGTGTTGCTTCAAAATCTCGATAAGATTGTCGGATAGGTAGCCTTTTGCAATAGCGCCTAGGTCTATCTTAACGCCGTCGTCCAGCGACACTGTATTTTGGTCTTGCGTTATCTTTTGGTATCCTACGCTTTCCAAAAGGTTCGCTACCTTTTGATCGTTAGGAACGGTGTACGTTCCTTTGGTAAACCCATAAGCCAAAACCATAGGGTAGATAGTTATATCAAAATCCCCGTTAGTTTTTTGCGATATATCGTTTGCAATCTCGATAAGCTCTGTCGTGCTGTCGTCCACCGTGTGAGTTCCGTCGCGGTTTAGTATAAAAACATCACTCATATCGTTTGTTGTTGAAAAAAGTGCATCCAGCCTTGCGACCTCTGTTTCACAAAGCAAAACCGCTTGGTCGGAATTTTTTCCGTACGCAGTAACCGTCATAACGGTGTCCATGCCGAAAACGACGGCTTGCGAGGGTTCTAAATCTGGGGCGGCGCAACCCATTAAAGATATTGTTAAAAATATTATTACTATTAAAACTATTTTTTTCATATAATATATTTTAACACAAAATTGATTAAACTTTCTATAACAAAGTTTAAAAAACTTTGTTTTGAAGTTTAAAAAAACTTTTTGTTCCATTTTTCCGTTAAATACAATATAATATGTATATATAAAAATAATATAATTAAGAGGCTTTTAATGAAACATGATCTGGATAAACTTCTCGGAAGTATAAAAAAACTACATTTTGTCGGCATAGGCGGTTCGGGAATGTTTCCGCTTGTCGAGATTTTACACGCAAGGGGCTACGAGATAACGGGCAGCGACGTCAACGACGGCGACATCGTTCAAAAAGAAAAGGCGCTTGGCATCCCCGTCACGCTTTACCATGACCAACGAAACGTCGCGGACGCCGAAGCTCTTGTCGTTACGGCGGCACTTATCGGAAAAAACCCCGAGGTAATGTATGCCGACCAAAAAGGAATTCCCGTCATAGAGCGCGCCGAGCTTTTGGGATATATCACGAGGAACTTTGAAAATTCTTTTTGTATAAGCGGAACACACGGAAAGACCACGACAACTTCGATGTTAACTTCTGTGTTTGTTAAAGCGAACAAAGACCCGTCGGCGGTTATCGGCGGAAAACTTCCGTTAATCGACGGATATGGGTTAAGCGGAAAAAGCGATATAATGGTTTGCGAGGCATGCGAATATGTCGATACTTTTTTGAAGCTCTCCCCCGCTTATTCGGTTATATTAAATGTAGACGCCGACCATCTCGATTATTTTGGCGACCTTGACGGGGTTAAGCGTTCGTTTAAAAAGTTTGCCGAACTTGCAAGCAAAGCGGTTATAGCGAACGGCGATGACCAAAAAACCGTCGACACCCTTAAACATTGCTCAAAGCCTGTTATATATTTCGGGCGAGGGGACGACTGTAAATATAAAATAATAGATATCTATAAGCGTGAACGCGCGTTTTATTCGTTCACTATGTCAAAAGACGGCGGCGAACCGTTTGAATTTTCCGTATACGTTCCGGGCGTTCAAAACGTCTACAACGCGGCGGCGGCGGCGGCTTGCGGATACGAAGCCGGTTGCACGTCGGAAGATATACAAGAGGGATTGCTTTCGTTCAAAGGTGCCGGCAGACGTTTCGAGCAACTTGGCGTTGTCAACGACATAACGGTGTACGACGACTATGCCCACCACCCCGCTGAAATCGAGGTTACGTTAAACGCCGCAAAAGACATGGGTTATAACCGAGTCATAGCGGTGTATCAACCGTTCACCTACACAAGGACATATCAACATCTCGACAGTTTCGCAAAAACACTTTCGATTGCGGATAAAGTTGTGTTAACCGAGATTATGGGTTCGCGTGAGGTTAACTTGCTTGATATATATTCAAAAGATCTTTGTGTCAAAATCGAGAACGGCGAATGGTTCGGGTCGTTTGAAAACGTCGCAGAACGTGTCGCAAACATCGCAAAACCGAAAGACATGATAATAACGCTGGGTTGTGGCGACGTTTATAAAGTCGCAAGAATGATAATCGAAAACCTTGAGTTGAAATATGGGAAATAGAAAAAGGGCGAACAATCACGTTCGCCCTTTTAATTTCGCATTTTTATTATGTCGTTAACGGTGCGTTAACGCCGATAATGTCAACCCAATTCGCGCTACCCTTATCTACAAGGATTTCGCCTGTCCTAACGTTTACATAAAAGACAAATGAATTTTGAGCGGCATAAACATATCTAGCGGCTTCCGATTGCGGTCTATCGATTAAGTCGACTTGAATTGTGTCGGTTGCATCGGTCCAACCCATAGTTTTTGCGACCTCAGTTTGCAAAACAGGTTCTTTTTTGCCATTATCTATTCCGGTAGGTCTGCCCGAAGCATCGACAGTTGCTACACCCATATGTATGTTCATCGTGTTATTATTGCTGGTGTCATATCCCCATTTAAATACAAACCAAGTGTTGCTGCTTAAATGGAATCCTTGCGAAAGATCGGTCACCGCAACCGTTGCGGCCCTCATGTAGTTTGTCGCGACTTGAAGATCGTTCGATTGCCTTGCTCTTTCAACATATCTTAAATATTGCGGAGCAAGAACCGCCGCAAGCACCGCAATTATTGCAACTACTATAATTAGCTCTACAAGCGTAAAACCTTTGTTATTTTTTTTCATTATTCGTTCCCCTTCGGAATTTTTATATTAAATGTAGCTTGAAATAAACCTCCGCTGCAAAGCGGAGTTTCCGCTACAAAGCAGAGTTATTTTAATAAAATTATAATACAACTTTGTTAAAATGTCAACAAAGTTTGCTTGTAAGTTTAATATATTATTAACAAAACAGATAGAATTTGTTAATAAATAGTGCAAATTTGTTATGTTTTTACACAAAAAACATCGAAAACACTAAATTAAAGCTAAACAAAAAAAGAACCCAACACAGCGGTTGAGTCCTTTTTGAATGTGTAAAGCCAAAAACTAACGTTTCGAGAACTGAGGCGCACGACGTGCAGCTTTAAGTCCGTA
>CAYJJR010000024.1:0-26338 GCA_964370565.1 uncultured Oscillospiraceae bacterium
ATATTGAACTGCCGAAATTAAACCAAAGCAAACAAGAGAACTATCAAAAGGTTTTCGGACGAAAAGAAACAGACCAAAGCGCTTAACACTTCGATCTGTATAAAAATTAAAACCCACAAGAGCCAAAGCCCTTATGGGTATTCAATATGGTCCGAGTGACAGGACTTGAACCTGCGGCCTCTTGACCCCCAGTCAAGCGCGCTACCAAACTGTGCCACACCCGGTTGCCAAAATATAATAACATAAATCCGTGGTTAAAGTCAAGTTTTTTAACCAAATATGTTTAATAAATCGACAAATTATTTTTTTCTTTTTTTTCTACATAATTACTTTCTTAGACGTTCCAAAAGTTTCTCGTCCACCGTCACATATGCCGAAAAATTAGTATGATAGATAACCATCCCGAGTTTTGCCGAAGGAGGTTTTTTTATGTTTTTAATGTTGGTATAATCCACCGCAATCGTTTCCCCGCCCTTTTCGCTGCTGTAAAATGCCGCAATCATGGCGGCTTCGGTATAGTCCTGTTCCGACGGTTCGGTGTTATCAGCAAACAAAACAACATGGCTGCCGGGGGCGTTTTTGACATGGAACCATATGTCGCTTTTCGCCGCCGTCTTAAAAGTCAGTTTTTCGTTAGCAAGGTTGTTTTTCCCCACCAAAACTTTATACCCACCGCTCGTTTGATATTCTATATAATCAACCGTTTTAAGTTGCTTTTTGTTCGGCATCTTAAACGATTTCAAAAAACCTGCCTCTTTTAATTCTCGTCTGATATTAAGATATTCTTGTTCGGTCGCCGCCTGTTCAATTTCATACAATACTGAATTTAAATATTCAATCTCGCCTTTACCCGTTTCGATTAGGTCGGCCAGAACCTTTTTCGCCGTCACGAGCTTCCTGTAATCTTTATAATATTTTTGGGCGTTTGCGTTGGGCGACAGCATCGGGTCAAGCGGTATCGTAACGTTTTCGCCGGTATAATAGTTTAAAACTTTTGCTGTTTTTTCACGAGGGTTAATGTTCGATATGTTTGCGGTTAAAAGTTCTCCGTAAAGCTTTTTTGTCTCTGCTTTGTCGGCAGAATCAAGCTCATCTTCTCGTGCTTGTTGCCGTCTTACTGTCCTGTCAAGCAAAGTAGACACCTGTTTTTTAAGATCATGTGATTTATTGCGCGACCGTTCAATCCTGTCCTTTTCGGCAAAATACAGGTCAAACATCTCGGACGCGGTTTCAAAATATCGTTTGGTGCAACCATCGCCATATTGATTAATATCAAAAAACGAAAACTCAAACGGACGCTCTTTGTCATATAATATCGAAAATTTCGCTTTTGTCCCGCTTGCCGCAGTTTTCACGTTGTCGATAACTTCAATCAATTTTTGTTTTTGCTGGTTTGTCAACCTGTCTGCGTCGATTTCTTCCTCCGAAACAAGATAGGAAATCTCTCGCGCAATAAGAGGCGCTATGCCGGACGTCATGTCCATTATAGCGGACGACAATGGTTTGTTTCTTGTTGTGACAGCGCCCACAATCTGTTCGGTATCGGTTGAAAGAAACGGCAATTTTTGTTGTTTGGGCGGCATAGTGAACATTATTCCGGGGCCTAGTTGACGTTTTTCCGATTGATCTATGTCCACACGCTTGAGCGCATCTATTATCTTGTTATCCTTATCGACTATCACGAGGTTTGAGTATCGTCCCATAAGTTCGACCGAAAGGGTGATTTCGGTCTTGTCCCCCATCTCGTTCACGGCGGAAAACACAACAAAACAAATCCTTTCGCCGTCTTTTGCGTATATGTCTATTATCTTTCCTGTCGAAAGGTGTTTTCTTAAAAGCATACAAAACGCAGGCGGAACAAGAGGGTTTTCAAACGTTTCTTTTGTTATGTGAATCCGTGCGCTTCCGCTTCGTGCCGAAATAAAGAGACTCACTGTTTTTCGTGCCTCAGTTCGAAGATTTATCACAATTTCATCCCTTGTCGGGCTGTAGAGTTTGTCCACCCTTGCGCCCAAAAGCGTCTCTTTAAGCTCGTTTGCTGTCGCTTTTATAAGTGCTGCATCTAAAGACATCTTATATCTCCTTTTAATGTCGGCTCTAAATACGCCGTTAAAATTTTTGCCTCGTCAAGCCTTTCGGACGAAACGACAGTTTTCGCTTTTTGAACGCTTGTCGCTATCTTGTTTGCTCGCCTTAAAACTTCTTTTTTATATAAAATTCCATCGTTTGAACTATCGTTTGCAATCAACCCAAGATATCGCTGGATAACGGATGGTTTAATAGTCTTGTTACAAAAACTTGCCGTAATAACGGTGTAACAATGGTCTTGTTCAAAAACCGGAGTTTCGTTAACTATTTCAAACCCATTTTCATAAAGAAAACCCCTCAAAACATGATGACGAGAGGACGGCACAAGCACAAGTCGTTTATTTTTGTCTTCAAGCCATTTGGCTCTCGAAATTATATCAATCGAAATGTCTGCACCAATCCCGGCAATTATGACATCATCGACATCATTTTTTGAAACTTTTTCAAGCCCGTTTGATAAAACGGTTTTAGTTTTATCGGTTATATTAAGTTTTTCAAAAAGCCTTGTCGCAACGTCAAGCGGCTTTTGGTTAATGTCAACCGCAAAAACGAACGGCGCTTTTTTAGACAACACAAGTTTTGCCGCAAGTTTACCGTGGTCGCAACCGACATCGGCACAAACCGAACCGTCTCGCACAGCAGCAAACGCTACTAGTAATCTTTTTGATAATATTAATTCGTTCATATAATCTAAGCTTACACCTTATCATATAAAAAGTCAAAAATAAACCTACGCTATTTAAAAACGGCGCAGGTTCATCCTTTGTTTTGTTAAAATTAAACTATGCTTTGATGTGGTTGTTAATCTTTTCGATTAATGCGTCGGCGTCTGTTCCGTGTACCATGCAAGCTTGTTCTATGCTTTCGCCTCTTGAAGCTGGGCAACCTAGGCAATGCATACCAATCTCCATGAAGTACTCAGCGGTCGATCTGTCAAAATCTAAGATATCGCCAATTATTGTTTGTTTTGTAACTGTCATTAAAACGGTTCTCCTTAAAAAATTTATTCTATAGTATATTATACTCGTTTTTTTGAAAAATTCAATTATAAATTGTTAAATTAAAAACAATCAAACTATTAGTTCGGGCCATATAGATCGTACTCTATTACATGTTGCTCAAACGTTTCGTTCCAATAGAATTTTTTGTCGGCATCTGTGAAGAAGAAGTAATAGTTTGTGTCTGCCGGGAACAAAACCCCCTCGATTGCTATTAACCCTGGGTTGCAGATAGCTCCTATAATAAGCCCCTCTACGGTGTATGTGTCGTATCCGGCTCTCGTTCCGGCAGGAATGTTTTCGTAGCTTCCGTAGTAATACTCGAGAACACCCGGGTAGTATCCACCATACCAGTCGGTTATTCCCCTTGCTACCCAGTCGGTCGAGGTATCCGATTGGATATACGGATATTCTTCGGGGTCTGCCATTCGGTTATAGAAAACCGAGGCTACCATGGGATAGCTTTCCGCGCCCACCGATTCTTTTTCGACTATCGAAGCCAGCACTATCAGTTCTTCAAACGATAGTGAGCTCGCTTCCACCGCCGCCATGTTTTCATCCGTCATAACTCGATATTCAAACGTGTCAAGCATCTGTTGGATAAATTCGTTAACCGACATACCCTCGTAATACATATATGTCTCGGGGAACAAAAATCCCTCGAGCTTCATGAACTTGTCGGGGTTGTCGTCGATAAGCGGAAACAGTTCCCCTGTAAACGTTCCGTTGTTGCATTCATCTACAAACTCCTGAACGGTAAAATACCCCTCATCTTCAAGCATCATCGCCATTTTAAGCGAGGTTACGCCCTCGGGAAACGTAATCGGTGTTCCTGCAACTTCGACGATATACGGCGTTGCAAGACTTTCAAGAATAGCGTCATACGTCATGTCGGACGAGACTTGGTGTGGCCCATATTGAACGTTTGAGCCGCCTCCCGTGAGCCTTATATACATATCAAAAACCAGCGAAGAGTTTATAACCCCTTTTTCGCTTAACGTCTTTGAAACTTCTCCAAGCGACGCGCCCTCGGCAACCTCGACAATAATTTGATTGCTACCAAGCGCCCTTATGCCGTCTATTTCGGATTTAACAAGTAAAAAACCGGCAAGGGCCGAAAGCAAAAACGCTACTACAATTAATATCGCGACAATCGGTCCTAGAATTCTGTTTCTTCGTCTTATTGAATTTGGATCTTTATATGCCATTAAAACTGTTCCTTTCTAAGGTTTTGAGTATTATACCACCAAACCGAGTTTAAGGCAAATCTCAGTTGAACTTTCTATATTTTATTTTTAAATATGAAAATGGTTTAAAACAAATATCGATGTTTTTTAAGGTCTACCCTTCCGTTTTCAAGAAATGTCACCCCATCTTTTTCAAGAAGTTCACGTTGAACAGAAAGTCCGCCAAACGCAAACGACCCGGAGCATTCTCCTAAACGGTTAACCACTCTAAAACATGGTATCTCGTCCGGCTTTGGGTTGACATGGAGTGCAAACCCCACAACCCTCGCCCACCTTGGATTTCCTGCGGCAAAAGCCACATCGCCATATGTCGAAACCATGCCTTTCGGTATCCTCTTAACTACTTCGTAAATTTTTCGAAAAGTGTTTTGTTGTTGCATAAATCAAGGACCGTATAATCTATAGTCTGCTTCGTGTTCGGCATTTGTTACGTTGAAGTAAAACGTCCTTTGGTCTATACCCGTGAAAAAGAAAAAGTATTCTGTTTCAGCCGGGTTCAACGTGCCTTCAATTGCTATAATTCCGGGGTTGCAGATTGCACCAATTGGAATTCCCGGCCTTGAATAGGTGTCGTATCCCGCTTTTGTTCCCTCGGGAATGTTCTCATAACCACCATAATAATACTGAAGCACGCCGGGGAAAAAGCCCCCAAGATCGGGATATCCTCTTTTTCTCCAGTCACACGCCGTGTCCGACTCAAGCGTTGGGAAAATGTCGGGGTTGTTTAATCTATTATAGAAAACCGACGCCACCATCGGATAGCTTTCCGCACCCACCGACTCTTTTTCGACTATCGAAGAAAGCGCTATAATCTCTTCAAGCGAAAGCGCACTTTGTTCTATCTTCGCCATATTTTCTTCGGTCAAAACCAATTGTTCAAACGTGTCTAACATCTGTTGGATAAATGCGTTTGCCGTCATGTCTTCATAATACATATATGTTTCGGGGAACAAAAATCCCTCGAGTTTTATAAATTTATCGGGATTGTCGCTTATAAGTGGAAACACGTTTCCTGTAAACGTTCCGTTGTTGCATTCATCGATAAACTCGTCTACCGTAAAAAATCCGACCTCTTCAAGCATAAGCGCCATTTTAAGCGCCGTCGTTCCCTCGGGGAACGTAATAGGCTCGCCCGGGACATTAATTATATACGGCGTACCAAGTGCGTCTATAATCTCGGAATATGACATGTCGGGGGTTACGCTGTGCGGTCCATATTGTACGTTGCCGGTGTCCCCCGTTATTTTTATATAAAGATCAAATATCACCGAAGATCTAATAACATTGTTTTCACTAAGCAAAACCGAAATCGCTTGAAGCGACGCGCCCTCCGTCACATCGACAATCACCTCGGAATTTCCAAGGTTTCGCTCTCCCTCGATTTCCGAGGTTACATAAAGATATCCTATCACGCTTGAGATAAGTATAACCACAAATATTAATAACACAACAATTAGCACTATCTTTCCCTTGCTTTTGGGTTTTGGCTGTGTGTTTCTTGTGGAATTGGGGTTTTTATAAACGTTGTTTTCCATTAATCTATCTCCTACAGGCAAGCACTGTTTTGTACTTGCGGTTCAAAACGAACAACAAAAAGCAAAAAATCAAATCCGTCGCGCAAGCGACACCTTAACTATTAACTATTAACTATTAACTATTAACTTCATTATAGTATATATCATTCTTAACTTTTTCGCAAACTTTGTCATTTTTAAGAAATTTTATAATCTCAAACGAAAACTCAAAAACGCTACCAAGCGCGTTAGCCGTTATAAACGGAAGATCTATAACAACGTTTTTCTCACTGTAGCTTTCAAAAAGCTGTTGTTTAAACGAAGGATAAACAGTTGCTTTTTTTCCGCTTAACAAACCATGTTTATAAAGAACGGTAGCTGCGGCACAGATTGTTGCAATCAATTTTTTGTTTTCATAAGCAAAAACTAACGCATTTTTGACCTCATTGCTTTGCGCAAGGTTTGTCGTCCCGGGCATACCTCCCGGAAGCACAACGGCTTGCAGATTGTCGTCAAGCACCATCTTTGACGGAAGCACGTCGCTTTTTATCGTTATGCCTCTCGATGAGGTGACGTATTCCCCCGTTACCCCAACCGTCACAACTTCGAGTTCAGCGCGCCTTAAAAGGTCTATCGTTGTTATCGCTTCGCTTTCTTCAAATCCATCTGCTAAAAAAACATACACCATTTTTACGACTCTCCATTTCTTCCTAGTCAAGCATGAGATTCATATAAGGACTTATAGAACTCATTGATTTGTTTGAATAAAGGTTTTTCGCCATGCCGAATTTTATAACCTTTCCTTCAACTGGGAAAACCTCTGAATTAACCGGCATGTTTGCAAAAAAACCTTTCGGGCTGTATTTTGCACCAAGGTTTCTCATGAGTGTAATCGTCGCTTGCTTTGATGTCCCAAGGCATTCTTTAATATATAATTTTTTCTTACGCACCGTAAAAACCGCGTAACCCTGTCCGGCAGTTCCCTCATAACTTGCGACGTGATCGCCATACACAAAACCGTCCTGTACTACATTGTCCAGTTGATACGGTTGCCATTCGATGTGCGGTGTGTTTAACAGTGCGGTTTTTCGTATGTCATACATATGTTGTGACGTTATTTTATCTATCTCAAGGTTAAAATCGTCTCTTGCCGCCGTCTCTAACATTCCGGGGCGAACCGAAACTTGACGAAGCCCAAAATCGGCGCGATAGCCTCTTCTGGCATAATAGTCAAAAAGATATGCTTCGCCCGGAACAAGAACCGAAAGTTGGGCGTCGCGTTCTTCCTTTGCTATTCTTTCTGCTTCGTTTAAAAGCCGTGTCATTAAACCTTTGTTTTGATATTTTTCACGCGTTGCCGCGCCATATATATAAACTCCGCCGAGGGACTCTTGGTAAAAAGAAAACTTAACGGGAAGCATTATAAGCATGGCGCACACTATGCCGTTTTGTTCAAAAAGCAAAATTTCGTTGGATTTTGCCACCTTTCCGAATACAAAATCGATATAGTTAATTGTATCGTTAAAACTTTCGTTCCATATCTGTTTTAAAGCCGGAATGTCAACTCCGAGAGCGTGTCTAATCATTTTTTTCAGTCCTTTAATGTAGCAATAAATTTTTTTGAAACAAACGCCGGATTATATGAAAGTTTTGCTTTAATCAAGCCTTCTTCCCCCGCCGCATCCTCTCGGTTTATCAGTTCAAAGTCATTTGCGTATCTCTTTGCAAAATCTCTGTTAATTATAGTGTACGCTCCGTTTATTTGATGAAACGCCTTTTCGATGTGCACACAATAGGTTTTGTCTGTTATGGCTTCTCCGACAGAGTATGCCACTATCTCTTTGTCGCTTTCGATAAACGCACCGTCAAACGGAAGATCGAAAAAGTTTTTGAGCGCCCTTGAAGTTGCGCAATATTCCGAACTTAACCCGTCATCGTTGTTACATCCATATGTCTTACACCATTTTTCGTTCATCTCGATAACGGAATTTATGTTGTCTTTGGTTATTTCAACAAATTTATAATTGGGATTTTCCCTTATAAACCTTGAAATGTGGTTTCGTTTAGAATGATATTTTTTACCTTTAAGCTCGATTAGGTCTTCACTGTTGTAGACATATTCCCCGTATATCTCGTCGTCCTCAAACAAAAATCTATTTGGAAAAATCCTTTCAAGCTCATCACAATCGTTCTTGCTTAGCGAAATAATACTAAAATCCTTTTTGTTCTGTTCGCTTTCGATCATCGCTTGAATAGTTTTTTCAACGTCGCTCACACCAACGGGATATAAAAACTTATTAATCGCGCTATATTTAATAACAGCGCCGTCCAAAAACTTTGCAACATGTGTGCCGTAAACTTTACCCCACATAAAGAGATTTCCAAACGTATATTCACACCCTCTGTCAGTCTCTTTCATTAGAATATTTTGAAGAAATTCTCTATCAGTTAGTTCAACTTTTTTAAATTCTAGCATATATTTAATTTTTCCCCGACAACTTCCATTATTTTTTTAGCTATCTCTTGTTTTGAAAACGGTGCGTTTCCATCATCACATTTAACGGTCAGCCAGTTTCCTTGTTTGGCGCAAAATCTCGCCGCCGTTCTGCATTTGTTTTGATATTCAATGTCGCGTTCGTGTATATCTTTTTTTTGCTCATCGCCATCATACCGCTCAGACATAAGTTTTTCGCTAACTGTTGGGCTCATATCTAGATATACCACAAGATCGGGTTTCGGTATACCCATCTTGTTGTATTCAAAATCATAAAGCCATTCGACAAAGTCGCTCCATTTTTCTTTGTCGTATTTTGCGGTTTGGAAAACCGCGTTTGATGTCGTATATCTGTCCAAAACAAAAACTTTTCCGTCTTTGTAGTCTTTTTCCCATTCTTCTTTAAAGCTTGCAAACCTATCAACAGCGTAAAACACCGACGAAGCATAGCCGCTTACATCGTCGGGATTTGTTCCAAACTCTCCGTTTAGATACATCTTGGCAAGTGTTCCCGACGGTTTATGATATCTTGGAAATGTAAGTTTTGCCGCGTCAATTCCTTTGTTTATAAGGTTTTCAAGTAAAAGCTCGCTTTGGGTTGCCTTTCCGCTTCCGTCAAGCCCCTCAACCACGATAAGCTTTCCTCTCATATTTATGGCCTTTCCTTTCTTGGTTTTTTCCTGTCGTATTTGGCAAAAAACACAAAACAGCGTTTGAAAAATCTTATTTTTCAAACTTCTCTCCTTTTAAAAACTCAAAATCTTGTTTAACTTGTTTTTGATTTTTGCAACTCATTCTTCCCTCGGTACACACGCCGTTTAAACAAGACGGGCCGCACCCGGAAAAAAGTTCCGGCGCTTTTTGAAAACTGAGTTTCAACATTTCGGTTGCAAGTTCTCTAATCTCCCATTGGGCGCGAAAACAAAGCCGATGCTTAAAAAAATTATACAGCGTTCTTGCGTTCATCGTAAAAACAATCTTGGTTTCACATGCGTTCGGAAGAACAAATCTTGCGTCTTCTATGGCTTTTTTCTCAAAAGCGCTAAGTTGTTTTTTGTCCAACTGCTCGGGTATTTTTCCGCTTTGTTTGATATATTTTTCAAGCAAAACCTCAACTAGTTTATTGTAGCTTTCAAGCGAACTTTCCATTGCCGAAATAAACATATCTTTTGCTTTGTCGTCGCTTTCTATTTCGGGCGGAACTATATATTTAAAGTTGTCTAGTTTAACATACCTTTGACTTTGAACGCTATACGACGCTATTCTGTGTCGTGTTAGTTGCGCAAGAAGCGTCCTTGAAACCCCTTCAACCGCAAACGTGAAACTCACATGTTCGACAGGGCTTTCGTGTCCCAGTTCAAATAGAAGTTTAACAAAATCTTTCGAGCTTTGTTCTGTTATGTTTTGCCCGAGAGTTTCTATGTCTGTATTAGAATAACAAAGCTTTGCGGCAAGTGCCACAATCTTTTCGGGATTTTCGGTGTGTGCCAAAAGTTTAACGTTCATAATATAGAGTTTTCCTTAAAATTAATCATAGCTTTTGAAAGCTATTGGAGAGCGAGAAACAAAAAGTATTTCCATAGAAGCTTCAATTTAATGGGGGTAAAACCACCCAGACTGTTTAATTCGAGAAATACTTTGTTTTTGTGCGTAGCACAAAATGTTGAGCGAAGCGAAACAAAAAGTATTTCCATAGAAGCTTCAATTTAATGGGGGTAAAACCCCCCAGATTGTTTAATGCAAGAAATACTTTGTTTTTGTGCGTAGCACAAAATGTTGAGCGAAGCGAAACTAAAAGTATTTCCATAGAAGCTTCAATTTAAGTGTGGGTTTATCCCACACTTAAATTGAAGCTTTTTTCATGGGAGCATAATTCGCCATCGCTTTTTTTATGCCAACCGTTTCAAAATCAACTTCAACCAACATGTCGTCACCCGTCGGAACTGCGGACAAAACCTTTCCTTTTCCGAACTTTTTGTGTTCGACGATATCGCCTTTAGAATATGTCGCGCCGACGTTTTTTTGCATAGCATTTCCTGAACCACCAACCGACGATTTAAGTTTAATGTCGCTCCACGTTGTTCGCGGTTTTGGCGGAACTTTAGCAAACGTCCCCGACATAACCCGTTGTGAATTAACCTCGGTGTAACAATCGCTGTCTATTTCCGCTATGAACCTGCTTTCGGGATTTCTTCGCGTCTGACCAAAAAGCATTCGTCTTGTCGAACGACAAAGCGTTACTTTTTTTCTTCCCCTTGTTATCCCAACATACGCAAGTCGTCTTTCTTCTTCAACGTCTTCTTTGTTGAACCTTGAAAGCTCGCTTGGGAAAATCCCCTCTTCTAACCCTACTATATAGACAACGTCAAATTCAAGCCCTTTTGCGCTGTGTAACGTCATCATAACAACCGCCTCATCGTCCTCGCTGTAGCTGTCAAGGTCGGACACAAGCGCCACACCCTCGAGATATTCGGACAACGTCGGTTCAGCCGTTTCTTCGATATATGTCGCAATGCTTGAGCGAAGTTCCTCGACGTTTTCAAGCCGCGTTAAACCTTCGTCGCCTTGGTTTCTCAACATGTTTGCATATCCCGTTTTCTCGATAACATCAACAGCAAACTGTTCTAAATCTTGGTTTTCAAACGACTCCAATAGAGTTTCATAAAGATTGTGGAAATTTTTAATCGGCGTTAGATATTTTGAAAGCGCGGGGAAATTTTCCGCCTCTTTGATAACGTCGAGCATCGACACCGAAAGACCCTCAGCAACCGCTTCAACCGCGGACACCGCCGCGTCCCCTAGTTTTCTTGTTGGTTTATTAATAATTCGTTTTAATCTTATATTGTCGTTTTTGTTGTTTACAATCGCAAAATACGCAAGAACGTCTTTTATCTCGGCACGTTCAAAAAACCTGTTTCCCCCGAAAACGCGGTAAGGTATTCCGTTTCGTGCAAACTGCATCTCGACGGCGTTTGATTGGGCGTTCATTCGGTAGAGCACCGCCATAGATTTAAGCGGCACACCTTTTTCTTTGTTCAACAGTATATCTTTCGCAATATATTGTCCCTCGTCTTGTTCATCCTCCGCAATAAACACCACAAGTTTTTCGCCGTCTTCTTGGTCTGTCCAAAGATTTTTGCCTTTTCGGTTTTCGTTGTTTTTAATAACGCTGTTTGCGGCGTTTAGTATTGACGAGGTCGAGCGATAGTTTTGCTCAAGTCGAATTACGTTTGCGCCTTTAAAATGTTTCTCGAACGACAAAATATTCTCGATAGTCGCTCCGCGGAATTTATATATACTTTGGTCATCGTCTCCGACGACACATATATTTTGTCCCGAAAGCAAGCTTACTAATCTGAACTGGGCAAAACTTGTGTCTTGATATTCGTCTACCATAACATATTTAAAACGTTTGCGGTAGTATTCCGCTATGTCTTGATTTTGTTCTAAAAGTTTTACCGTGTTAAATATCAAATCGTCAAAGTCAAACGCCGACGCTGTTTTAAGCCTTTTTTGGTATTCCGCGTAAAGTGCGGCAACGGTTTTTTCGTAAAATTCCCCTGCCGTTTCGGAAAACTCCGCCGGCGTTACAAGTTGATCTTTAAGGCGTCCAATCCTTCCGAGAACCTTTTTCGGGGCAAAAATCTTGTCGTCTATGTTGGTTGATTTAATTATATCTTTCATAAGACGAACCGAATCGTCATAGTCATATATAGCAAAGTTTGTCGGATAACCCAATCTTTCGGCATCTCTTCGCAAAAAACGAACACAAGCCGAATGGAACGTCGACGCGAACACGGAACTTCCATCTTCGGTCGATATATTTTTAATTCTCTCTTTAAGCTCGCCGGCAGCTTTGTTTGTAAATGTTATCGCAAGTATGTTGTATGGATTTATGTTTCCGCTTTTAAGTAGCCGTTTAAGTCGTTCGGACGGCTGATTTTTTTTATCCATAACAAGCAAAAGTTCGTCTATATCCTCTTGCGTAATCTCAAAACAAACGTTATCGCTTGTGTACGCGTTGCCAAACTCAAGCAGATTTCTAATTCTGTTTACGATTGCAGTAGTCTTTCCGCTTCCCGCCCCCGCCAAAATAAGAATAGGTCCTTCGGTTTGGAGAACCGCAACTCTTTGCATCTCGTTAAGTTTTGAAAAAGTTTGTTCTATATATTTTTTTCTCAGTTGTAAAAATTTACTGATGTTTTCGTTTACGTTTGTCATTAATACCATCCAAAATCAATTGTTTTTTTATTAGATATATAATTTTAAATAATAGTTACTAAAATAAAATTATACCACAGCTTGCTTTATCTTTTGTTAACAAACAAAAAAGTTATGTCTTACAAAACGTTATGGCATAAACCTTGTTCGCGCCGTTTTCTAAAAGTGTCTTTGCCGCTTCGTTAAGAGTGTTTCCGCTTGTTATAACGTCATCACAAAGCAAAAGATCTTTTCCTTTAATCAAGTCGTTGTTTTTAACCGAAAAACTATTTTTTAAATTCAAGTTTCGTTCGCTACCGTCTATCTCGTGTTGTTTCTTAGTTTTGCGCGATTTTATAAGAACCCCTTCAAGCAGTTGTATACTCGTACAGTTTGAAACCGCCTTTGAAAGAAACAGGCAATGTTTTCTTTTGTTTTTGTACGACGGAACAGGGATAACATATCGGCAGTTTTTAAGTTCATCATAATCCAAAACATCGTCCGCCATGAATTTCGCAAGCTTTAAAGCGTCTTCAATTCCTATGTTAGATTTGTTGTTGTAAACGGCTTTTATAACCGCATCTTTATACCAAAACGACGACACTGCAAAACAAAGGTGTTCAAGCGTTTTTCCCGAAGTGTTGTCCGAAAACCTGTCGTTTCCCGGAATTTTTTGTTGTTGCAAAAGTTCTAAACAATCACACTCGAGCCGATATGCCACAATCTCGGAACAAAACGGGCAGACGGGCGGAAACGCAAGTTCAAAAACAACATCTGTAAACGCTTTAATTTTTGATTTGCTTTGATTAATCATATTTCGTTTTCTTTCAAAAACTCTAAAAGCCCCGTAAACCTTGAAGTTTTTTTGTTGTTCAAAACCATGGCTTCAACAGTGTTTTGATCTCCGACTATTATAAGCATTGTTTTCGCCCTTGTTACCGCAGTGTATAGAATGTTTCGATAACGTAAACGGTTGTTAACTTCGCTAAGGCACAGTATGACAACGGGGAATTCGCTGCCTTGACTTTTATGAACAGTAACGGCGTATGCAAGTTCAAGTTCCCCTAGCTGCTCAAAACTGTATTCAACAAACTTATCTTCATAGTTAACTGTTACGGTCGAACTTTCGTAGTTTATCTTTTCTATGTAACCTATGTCGCCGTTAAAAACCCCAAGCGTTGTTTCTCCGTCGTTTCGTCTAACTTCGATATCATAGTTATTCTTTATCTGCATAACTTTATCTTGCTCACGGAACACCTTGCCAAAAAACCTTGTTTCATTTTTTTTGTCTGATACCGGATTAATTCGTTCCCTTATTGCTTCGTTTAAAACCTCTGTTCCAAAACCGGCCCTGTTTGGGCACAAAACTTGGATATCTTCAAACGGATTATACCCGTAGGTTTTGGGCAACCTTGTCGATATTAAATCCCCAATTAAGCCCACAACAGCTTCTTTTTGTGCCCCCAAAAAGAAAAAGTCATTGTTTTTAACCGAAAGATCGGGCATTTTCCCTTCGACAATATCGTGGGCATTAACGACAATGAGACTTTGTGCGGCTTGGCGAAAGATAGTTTTAAGTTCGACAGCGTGGCATATTTGGCTTTGCAACAGGTCTTTTAAAACGTTTCCCGCTCCGACAGACGGCAACTGGTTATGGTCGCCAACCATGACAAGTCGGCATTGAGGACGTATCCCTTTGAGAAGAGCTTCAAAAAGCGCCGTGTCCACCATCGACATCTCGTCCACTACCACGACATCACAGCGAAGAGGATTTTCTTCGTTGCGCAAAAATGCAAGCTTGTCTCCGTCGCTGTTTCTTCCATCCACCTCCAAAAGTCTGTGGATAGTCTTTGCGTCTTTTCCGGTAAGCTCGGAAAGACGTTTTGCCGCCCTGCCTGTGGGTGCGGCGAGAAACACCTTTTCTCCTTGCAATTCACAAAGTTTAATAATTGCATTGAGCGCTGTCGTTTTTCCCGTTCCGGGCCCGCCCGTTATTATAACCGAACCTTTAGTGAGCGCGGCTTCTATCGCGTCTTTTTGCAGCGGCGCATATTCAATCTCGTTTTGTTTTTCAAACTGAGTAATCTTTTTTTCAATTTCATCCGGCTGTTTAAAGTTAAGCGAACTTAAAAGATTTATACGACTTGCTATATATCTTTCTTTTGAATAGATAGACGGCAAAAACGCAAGTTCCGCCATTTCGGTTTCAACCGTTATTATAAAACCGCTTTCAACCGAATTATAAAACTCAATTTCAACCGCGTCTCTTTCGATGTTTAAAAACTGGTGTCCTTTGTTTATGAGCGCGTCGGTCGGGACACAGGTATGTCCGTTTTTCATATTGTGGTTCAATATATAGATGAACGCCGCCCTAATTCGTATCTCATCGTCGGGCGGAACGGCAAATTTTTCGGCAAGACAGTCCGCAAACGCAAAATCTTTGTAAAGCGGGTAGCCACACACAAGATATGGATTTTCTGAAATCACCTCTACCGTTGAAAAACCGAAAATTTTAACCAACATGAGCGAATCGGACAAATCAATACCGAATTTTGATAACGCATTAACGGTTGAGCTTACTCCTTTAATCTGTTTCATCTCTTTTGAAAACGCCTCGGCCTTTTTTAAAGTTACTCCTTTAACCGTCGCGACATCTTCCGGGTTATTTTCGATAACCTCAAGAGTTTGATCTTTAAATTTTGCGACAAGTCTTTCGGCGGTGGTGGCGCCAATTCCTTTGATAGCCCCGCTTGAAAGATATTTCAAAATTGCTGTAGTGCCTTTTGGAAGTATTCTTTCATATGCCTTAACCTTGAATTGGTTGCCATACTTTGAATGGCTTGTGTACTCTCCTACAAGGTTGACTTGCTCCCCCGCAACAACGCCGTACAACGACCCAACCGCCGTCATAAGTTCGCCGTTTATCTCAACATCAATAACAGCGAAATCATTTTCGCTGTTTTCGTATACAACATTTTCAACCGTTCCGAATACTTTTTGTTCCATAACGTTACCTATCAGTTTATAAAACTTGCAAGTTTTATAATGTTAATTTCTAAAATAAGTTTCTTATCAACAGCGGACGATTTAAGCGACATGTCAAGTTTCATTAAAACATCGATAATTTTTTTCAGCGACTTAAGAGAATATCCCCTGACCCTTGAAAAAGCTATTGACACTTTTTTGTCGCCTTTTTTGTAATCAAAACGATTAAAAAGGTCGCTTTCGTTTTTGCCGCAACCGCTCGCAATTTTCGCCCTGTAAAGGTTTACATACGCCGTGTTTAACGCCGCGGTTATCATAAGCGGCTCGGTTCTCATGTCAAGCATATCCTTTAAAACCAAAAGTGCCTTGCTTATGTTTTTTCGCTCAAGCGCGCTTATCATATCAAAAACCGAAGCTTCAACATTTTTAACCCCAAGCTTTTCTATATGTTTTTTTGTAATCTCGGTATATCCCGAAAGCGCTGCAAGTTTTTGCACCTCGCAAACCGCTTGGTTTGTGTTAAGAGAACAAAGCCCCGCAATCTCTTGTGCAACGCCGCTTTCAAAGTCAACTCCAAGTCCTTTTGCAAAAGCCGTTATCTCTTTTGCAACCTGTACCACCGTTAACGGCTCGAAACTTATTAGCGAACAGTTTTCAACCGACTCTAGAAAAGCCATGAGTTTTTTCGGTATCGTCGATCTTTTATCTTCAAAATACATCGTCGCAATAACCGTTACATGTTCCGGAACATCACTAAGCGTTTCGATTAAAAATTTTTCGTTGTCGCTGTTCTTATTAAATATTACATTAAACTCGTTTATAACAATAAGCTTTTTTTCGATAGCAAACCCAAAGCTTTCGATAGCTTCTGTTATATAGTCCTTATCAAGGTTTTGCAAATCAAACGTCATTGCAGAAAAATCGTCCGACCTCTTAACGTGTGACACAACGCTTTCTAAAAGATATCTGTCGTGTGCCGAAACTACGATAAAATTAAAAAGTTTTTCGGAATTTATATATTGTTCAACCTTTTTTGCGTCGATTTTTTTCATTCAAATATCACCTTAAAACTTAAATCATCCTTTAGATATAAAATCACGTTTTCGCCATAGTCATATACCTTGTCGGCTTGAACAACGTTTTTTCCGTCGACCGGTTTCGCGCTGTACTGTATTTTTCCGTTTGAAACAAAAAGTTCAAGATCCCCCGTGGAATGACTTGAACGGTTTATTTTTAATGTAAACCCGTCTTGTTCGACATACACAACATTTTGCTCGGGGTTAAATCTAAAGAAAAGAGTGCTGTCGTTTTTCGTCTCATCAGTCAAAGTTAAAAGTTCGCTGTCGGGAAACGCATTTTGAACGCTATACATAGCATAGTGGTAGTCTCCAAACATCGCAACATTTTGAATATTGTCAAATCCGTTTAAAGTAAGGTATGACTTAAGATACATCGTGTTGTCCAAGTTAGGGTTCAAAAGTACGAGGTTCTGTTTATCGTTATTTGAAATTATAACGCTGTTTCCATAGTAAAGCGTCACCACGGTGTCTTGATTGGTATAATACGCCTTTGAGATATATCCCACAAAAAACGGCAGTATAATCGTCGCGATAACCACAAAAAATTTTAATTTATTTTTAAAAACTGTCAACGCGAAAACAACCACTATCGTCGCAAATATTACAGACACTTTAAAGTAAGCGGACGAAGAACTTATCGTTGCAAACGTTGGGTAAGAAAAAAGCCGACAAATAAACGTTATTATATAGATAATCGCTTCGGTCAAAACCGAAAACATGTGTGCAAAAAACGAACCGTGCAACAAGTTTCCGAACAACACAACGCCCACTATCGCGCTCATAAGCCACGGCATAAGCCCAACCACAAACAAGTTCGCAAACGGGGACAATATCGAAATAGGCGTACCAAAAAGGGTTGCAACAGGAAGCGTCACCGCAGTTATAGCAAACGAAACGGTAAACGACTTTAACGTATCGTTTAATCTATTTTGTTTTTTTGAAATTCTCGTGTCTATTAACTGTTCCAACAACGGATTTACCGCAAAGATAGCAAAGCAACAGCCAAACGACAAAAGAAACGAAACGTTTACAGCAAGTCTTGGAGTAAACAATAAAATAGCGACAGCGCAAAGCCCAAGCGTTGTTAAAGGGTCGCTTTTCTTTGATATAAGCGACGCAAACACCGACACAAGCATAATCAAAGACGCCCGCACAACCGACACCGAAAGACCATATAACAACATGAAAAAGCCGGCAGATAGCGCCACTAGCATAAATGTTATAAATCTATTAAGACGAATCCGTTTTAGAAAGCTATAGATAAACCCAAGCATAAAAGACACATGTAGACCCGAAACAACAAATATATGTGATGTTCCGGCGCGGTCAAATTCTATCTTGTTTTGTGTTGGGATTAAAGCTTTGTCCCCCGTTATAACCGCGGCGGCTATGCTTCCGCGTTCCCCTTCAACTTGCGTTTCAATAGTATTTTTAATTAACTCTTGAAGTTCACCTATAACAAAATAAACTGTGTTTTGTTGTTTTTGGGTGGAAAACTCCTCTATTACGCTTGCGTTGTAGCTTAAAAGATTAGCGACTCCGCTGTCAAACTCGGTAGGGTCGTACAGCGATATTCGACAGTTTACTATGTCGCCCGGAACACACTCCGTTTTAAGATACAGCCCAACCGACACGTTATCAAAACTCTCGTTGTTAAAATGCAAAAGGTCGGCTATAAACTTTCCACTGTCAAGTTTTGCTTTTATCAACACAGTGGCGTCGCCCGTTTGATAAGTAAGTTTTTGTTCAATCAATTTGCTTTTTTCTATGTCAACCGTCGCAACGATTATCGCGGCAACACAAAACGTCACTATAATCGACATGATTAAAACAATCGGTTTTTTGTCGGTATACTTTTTTATCAAAAAAACAAACACAACGACAAAATTTGCCGCAACAAATAAAATCGCGACTATTAACCCAAACAGGTAAACAACCGCAACGGTTGCAAGAAATAATAATCCGGCAGTTCCGAGCGGTCGTTTCATAAAACTCCCCCATTTTGTTTTATACTAAACCGCATTTAAAATATGCAAAATTGTAAAAATGCAAAAAACTTTAGTTATATCGAGGAAGAAAATAATAGCGTAGTTTGTATCACGTTAGTGATTTTTTATTTTTTCGTGGTTATAAGCGGAAGTTGTTCGAGATAGATAATATCGTCACGCTCGGCGGCGACACCTTCCGCAAGAACGGCGGCTTTTCCAACAATGTTTGCCCCCGCTTTTTCCATCATCTTTTCAAGGGCATAAAGCGAACCGCCCGTGCTTATAACGTCGTCTACTATCAAAACTTTTTTATCTTTAAGATAGTTCATCTCGCTTTGGTCTAGGAAAAGAACCTGTTTTCTTGCTGTTGTAATCGATTGAACCTCTATTTCAATAGGGTCTTTCATGTAAAGTTTCGACATCTTACGCGCCACGACATAGTTCTTTTTGCTTTGTCTTGCCATCTCGTATGCAAGCGGAATTCCTTTGGCTTCGGCGGTCACTAACACGTCGAATTCGGGAACTTTTTTCAAAAGCGCTTTAGAGCATTCTTCGGTTACTTCTACGTCAGAAAACATGATAAATGCGGCTATTGAAAGGTCGTCACTAATTTTGCAGATAGGAAGGTCTCTTTTTAGTCCGGCAACGTTTAGTTGATAGTATTCCATTTTTATACCTCTTAATTTTAATGTTATTTTTTATTTTATGTTTATTATTTTCGGTTAACCGGGAGGCCAAGTAAACGCCCTGCCCGAAAGAACATGGAAATGAATGTGGAACACCGACTGTCCGGCTTGCTCGCCACAGTTGCTAACAACTCGATAGCCGTCTTTAAGGTCAAGTTCCTTAGCAAGCATCGCGATAATTTCAAAACATCTCGCAACCGCCCCGCTGTTTTGTTCCGAAACTTCCGAAACACTTTCAATGTGTGCTTTTGGTATAACCAAAAAATGTATTGGAGCTTGTGGATCGATGTCGTAAAAAGCCAAAACGTCCTCGTCTTCATAAATCTTTTTACAGGGAATCTCTTGGTTTATTATCTTGCAAAATAAACAATCCATATTAAACCCTCTTTATATCTGTTTCTCAACTATAGACACAACGCTTTCAAGCGCTTGTTTAAGCTTTGCCGTGTCTTTGACGCCCGCCATAGCAAGGTCGGGTTTTCCTCCGCCCGAACCGCCACATATAGCTGCAACTTCTTTAACAATTATACTTGAATTTAATCCTTTTGCCAATGCTTGTTTACCGATTCCGACAAATATTGTTGTCTTTTCGTTCCATTCGCTCGAAACAACCGCAACAATGTTGGGATATTTTTCTTTAAGCGTGTCAAGCATTCCTTTAACTGTGTCGGGTTTTGCTTTGATAAATTCGGTCGCTATAACCTTTAGGTCGTTTAAGTCTTTTGCGGATTTAATAATGTCATCTATCGCGCTGTTTGCTAACTTTGCGTTTAGCGCTTCAACTTCGGAAGATTTTTCACGTAGTTGTTGTTGCAAACTCTCTGTTTTAGAGGCAAGCTCAGAACTGTTTGAAAGTTTCAAAACAGCACATGTGTCTGCCAAAACTTTATCTTGATCTTCGATATATTGTAAAACGCCTTTGCCGGTTGTCGCTTCAATTCTTCTTATGCCGGCAGCAGAGGAACTTTCCGAAAGAATTTTGAAAAGTCCGACTTCGGCGGTGTTTTTAATATGTGTGCCTCCGCAAAACTCAACCGAAACTCCCGGAACGCTAACAACCCTTACGGTGTCGCCGTATTTCTCGCCAAACAAAGCTATAGCCCCTAATTTTTTCGCTTGGTCTATCGACATAACCTGTTTTGTAACTTCGATAGCATCTAATATAACGGCGTTAACTTTTTTCTCAACCGCTTTTATCTCGTCTTTTGTCATTGCTTCAAAATGGCTGAAATCAAAACGCACACGATTTCGGTCTACGTATGAGCCCGATTGGTGGACATGGTCGCCTAGAACTTCGCGAAGAGCATACTGTAAAAGGTGGGCTGAGGTGTGGTTTCGCATGACATCGTTTCTGAATTTTTTGTCAACGCTTGCGGTTACAGCCGCGCCTTTTTCAACAACTCCGCTCTTTACAATTCCGATATGACGGAAAAGACCTTCGGCGGATTTTTTGCAATCTACTATTTCAATCGTTGCGACGTCGCTCGAAAGCGTACCAATGTCGCCAACTTGACCGCCGCCTTCGGCATAAAACGGGGTTTTGTCAAGAATAATTACAACCTTTTCGCCCTCGCTTGCCGTTTCGGAAAGCTCTCCCGCGTTTATGATATATTCGACAACGGCTTTTGTTTCAAGACTATCGTAACCGACAAACTCTGTTTCGTTTACCGTCATTCCTTTGAAAACATCCTCTTCCCAGCCAATGTCATCCTTCGATTTACGTTCGTCGCGCGCGCGCTTCTTTTGAACTTGCATAAGTTCGTTGAACTTATCTTCGTCAACCGTGAAACCTTTTTCTTCGACTATGTCTTTTGTAAGGTCGAGCGGGAACCCAAAAGTATCGTAAAGTTTAAATGCAACCTCTCCCGAAAAAACCGTTTGGTTTTGTCCGGCAAGCTGTTCGACGATACCGTCAAGAAGCTCAAAGCCTTGTTCAATAGTTTTAAGGAACTTTTCTTCCTCTGATTTAACTATCCTTTTAATGTAGTCTTTTCTTTCTGCAAGATACGGATAAGCCGAAACGTTTTCCGACACGACGATATCAACAATATTATGCAAAAACGGTTTGTTTATTCCGAGAAGTCTTCCGTGTCTTGCGGCACGTCTTAAAAGACGCCTTAACACATAGCCTCGCCCCTCGTTGGAAGGGCCTACGCCGTCGCCAATCATGAACGAAGTGCTACGTATGTGGTCGGTTATAACCCTCAGTGAAACGTCAACCTTTTCGTCCTGTTTATATTTAACTCCGGCTTGTTTTTCAATCTCTTTCATTATGTTTTGAACAGTATCAACCTCGAAAAGGTTGCCGACGTCCTGCATAATACATGCAAGGCGTTCAAGTCCCATTCCTGTGTCGATGTTGCCATGTTCCATCTGTTGATAGTTTCCGGCTCCGTCCGAGATAAACTGTGTGAAAACCAAGTTCCAAAACTCTACATATCGGTCACAGTCGCAACCAACGGCACAGTTAGGATTATCACAACCGTATTTTTCCCCACGGTCAAAATAGATCTCGGAACAAGGTCCGCAAGGACCTGCGCCAATTTCCCAAAAGTTATCTTCACGACCAAGGCGAACCATCTTATCCCCCGCCACGCCAATGTCTTTTGTCCAGATATCATACGCTTCGTCATCTTCAAAGAAAACCGAAACATAAAGCCTGTCTATGGGAAGTTTCAAAACCTCGGTACAAAATTCCCAAGCCCACGCCGTCGCTTCTTTTTTAAAATAGTTTGCAAACGAAAAGTTTCCGAGCATCTCGAAATAAGTACCGTGACGCGCGGTTTTGCCGACCCTTTCGATGTCGGGGGTTCTAATGCATTTTTGACATGAAGTTGCCCTATCATTAGGAACATGTTGTTGCCCCAAAAAATATTTTTTAAGCGGAGCCATTCCCGAATTTATAAGCAAAAGGCTGTTGTCGTCAAGCGGAACAAGCGGAAAACTTTCAAACCTATAGTGATCTTTGCTTTCAAAAAATTTGAGATACATCTCGCGCAGTTCATTAAGTCCTGTCCATTTCATAAACTTTCTCTCCCAAAAAAAATATAGGCCTCCGCCCCGATAAAATCAGGACGAACGCCGTTGTTTTAATACAATACAGCTTCCGCGGTACCACCCGAATTGCGCAAAAACTTGCGCCCCTCAAACACTTTAACGCAGTGGATACGTCATGTAAACATGAAGCTCGGCGGTTAGCACTCCCCCGATTTGTTAAAAACCTTTCAGCCACCGGGTTCTCTCTCTTTCAAACAAACCTACATGGGATTATTCCGCTTCATCGCATTTGCTTTAATTATTATATATTTTAGGCATTTGTTTGTCAATCAATATTTTGTATATTTAAAGTTTTTTTAACAATAAAACCACAAAATAAACAGTTTGTTAAAATATTTTTAAAAATACAAAACTTTAATTTAATCTTGATATCTCGTCCGCTATCTCTTTAAAGATAGGCGCGGCGCTTTTGTATCCGTAACCCTCGTTTTCAACCATAACGGTTACGACATATTCAGGTTGCTCCGCCGGGAAAAATCCCGTGAACCACCCAACAACTTGTGCCGAACCATCGGGATTTATTGCCCCCGTTTCGGCTGTCCCTGTCTTTCCTCCGGCAGAAACTTCGTTTGGTTTGCCAAGCGTCCCCGTTCCGTTTTCAACGACGTTTATCATTGCGTTTTTTATCGTATTTGCGGTATCACTCGACAATACCTCTCGTCCTTGTTGTTGAGCTGCAACGTTTCCACCCACCTGTTTAACCACCGAAAGATCTTTATAAACTCCATCGTTTGCAAAAACAAGGGTATACGCCGAAACACAAAGCGGAGAAGCTAGCAGTTTTCCTTGTCCAAAGCTATTGTTTGCGAATTCGATGTCGTTTTCAAGTTCTTTAACCGTTGGAAGATTTCCCGAAACAAAACCATAGTTTTCATATAGATTGATTATTGAACCAATTCCAAGTTTACTTGCCGTGTTGTAAATCGCAGTTTCCCCCGCCATATTTGCAAGCTCAATAAAATAAACGTTACACGAAACTTCAAGGGCTTTTTCAATATCCACTTCGCCGTGTGCCGTGTTGTCGTTACAACTAAACGTAATCCCATTTATCTCGACACTCCCGGTACATTCTATCGCCGTATGTTCCGAAACTCCCGATTCGATAGCCGCGGCGGCCACGACCGGTTTATAGATAGAACCGACGGCATACGGTGTTACTGCGCGGTTTATCAGTGAACTATTGCCCGCTTGAATAGCGCTTTCTATGTCATTTTGGTCAAAGTTCGGGCGGCTAACCATTGCTTTTATCTCCCCCGTTTGGGCCTCTAAAACAACAACAGCCCCGCGTTCCATTCCGCCGTCCGCAGCATTTTCCGCAATTGCCTGTATCTTGTTGTCTATTGTAAGCGAGACGCCTTGTGGGCTATCGTTACTGTTGTAGACTTCAATTTCCCCCATATCTACAGCATAGTTTAACGCATTAACTTGAACTAAAACCGACTTTTCATTTGTATTTTGGTTTAAAAAATCATCAAACAGATATTCCAACCCCGAAACCCCCTCGTTATCCGAGTTGATATATCCTATAAGATGTTGTGCCAGAGAACTGTTTGAATAGCGCGTTTCAAACGAAACGGTATCTATCAACGAAGTTTGCGGAAAATCCTCTGCTATATCTATTAAAAACGGTTTTGACTCGCCTTGCTCTATACGGTTTAAAACTTCGTTTGAAATATCGTCCGACACAAGTTCGGTAAGGCTTAGATAGTTTCGGTCTTGTGGGTTTATAAGCGCTTTATAGTTTAAATTTATTCCTGTTATCTTTTGATTGTTGCAATCATAAAAATTTGCGCGTTCCACCCCAACCGAAAGCTTATACGACGACTGGGACAGGCTCACTTCAAGTCCCGAAGGATCGGACATTAAAAAGAAAAGTCTAATCATCAAAAGCTCAAGCATAGCAAAAAGAAATATCATAACCACCAAAAATCTTTTTCTTGTCATAAAAAAACAACACCACCTCAATCTTTTTTCACTTAAGATTGTTGGCAGTGTCTTGATATTTTATTCATTGATGAGTTGTAAAAAACGTTCCTCTGTAATAACTTCAATTCCAAGTTCGTTTGCTTTGTCAAGTTTACTTCCGGCGTTTTCACCCGCAACCACAAATGAAGTTTTTTTGCTAACCGAAGACGCCGCTGTGCCGCCGTTATCTTCGATTATCTTTTTAATCTCGTTTCGTGTAACGCCCACAAGCGTTCCCGTAACAACAATCGTTTTCCCCTCAAGCTTTTTGGACACTGTGCTGTCTTGATAGTTAACGTTTACCCCCGAAAGTTTTAATCGTTCTATTAAGTCTTTACAACCCTCGCTTGCAAAAAACGCAACAACATTTTTTGCAATAACGGGGCCTATTCCGTCGATTAAATTAATATCCTCTTCGCTAGCAGACATGATAGAGTCTATGTCTTTAAACGTTTGCGCGATAAGCTTTGCCGCGCGTTGTCCAACATTTCTAATTCCAAGCCCAAAAAGCAAACTATCAAGATTGTTTTGTTTTGAAAGCCCAATCGCCAAAAGAATGTTGTTTGCGGATTTTTCTTTCACTCCATCAAGTTTAAGAAGTTGTTCCGATGTTATCGTATATATCCCCGCAACTCCGTTTTCAAGGTATCCGGCTTGTAACAAAGCGTCTACAGTAGCAGGGCCTATCCCCTCGATGTTCATAGCGCCTTTGCTTGCAAAATGTATTATGTTTCGGCGCAGTTGTTCGGGACATTCGGGGTTTACACATCGCAAAGCCACCTCATCTTCTACCTTTACAACCGCCTCGTTACACGACGGACAAAAAAGCGGAATTTCAAATTTCTTTGAACCGCCCTCGTGATTATAAGCTTTTAGTATCTCGGGGATAATATCTCCCGATTTATGTATGTCAACCGTGTCCCCTATTCTAAGATCAAGCTCGTCTATAAAATCTTGGTTGTGGAGCACCGCCCTCGAAACGGTAGACCCCGATATCAAAACAGGCTCCATAACCGCAGTTGGGGTCAAAACGCCGGTTCGCCCAACCGAAACTTCGATGTCTTTAACCTTTGTCGTTTTAATCTCGGGCGGAAATTTAAACGCCGTCGCCCATTTTGGAAACTTACCTGTCGAGCCGATAATCTCTCGGTCGGGGATGTTGTCAAGTTTTATGACCGCGCCGTCTATATCATATTGCAAAGAGGTTCTTTGTTCCCCGATCGCTTGAACTGCATTAGTAACCTGCATAATGTCGTCGCACAACACAAAATCGGGCGACACGGGAAAGCCCAGTTGTTTTAAAAATTCAAGCGACTCATGGTGTGAAACAAACTGTTTCGAGCTTGTTTGTATGTTAAAGATAAATATATCAAGGTTTCGTTTTGCCGTTACCTCGCTGTCCTTTTGTCTAAGCGAGCCCGCAGCGGCGTTTCTTGGGTTTTTAAACGGCTGTTTTCCCTCTGAAATTTGGGCTTCGACTATCTTTTCAAACTCTTTTTTGGGAAGGTAAACTTCCCCCCTAACCTCCAAAAGTTCGGGTGCGCCCTCTAATTTTTTCGGCACCGATTTAATAGTTAAAAGATTTTCGGTTATGTCCTCCCCCGTCGTTCCGTCGCCACGCGTTGAACCTACCGTTAAAACTCCGTTTTGATATAAAAGAGAAACCGAAAGCCCGTCTATCTTTTTTTCCACAACAAACTTCGGATTTTTTGAAACTTGCTCTATCTTTTTAACAAACTGTTCGAGTTCTTCAAACGAAAACGCGTTTTGTAAACTTTCCATCTTAACTGTGTGGGTTACTTTTGAAAACTTTTCCGACGCTTTCCCCCCCACCTTTTGGGTCGGCGAACTTTTCGTCACAAACTCCGGGTGTTGCTGTTCCAATCCAGAAAGCACACGCAACATCTCATCATACTCGGCATCCGAGATTGTGGGATTGTCCTGTTCGTAATACAGCTTTGAATGATGTTCAAGCTGTTTTCTAAGTTCAACTATTCTTTGTTCAATTTCCATTTTTGTTTAATCCCCTCCCGGTTA
>CAYJJR010000025.1:0-26127 GCA_964370565.1 uncultured Oscillospiraceae bacterium
CTACAAATGTAATGCATGTGGCGGAGATGTTGCGTTTAATCCTACAACGCAAAAAACATTCCACCAATTATGTTTGTGCATTTTGACGAAACACAATTTTGCAATAGAGGTTTTTCGACAGTCTGGGCGCTTCATTTAAAAAATGAAGCGTTTTAACATGCACCAATTAAGTTAGTTAAACCCTTAATACCATATAAATTTAACTTAATTATAATAAAACGCATACCGCTCCATGGCATCCATCAAAGCTTTGACATTTTCAAGCGGAACTCCAGGATATAAACCATATACCATCATAAGCCCACCCTCTTTACAACCGACCTTTTCAACCGAATCTTTAATGAGTTGGTCAATTTGAGCCGGCGTTCCGTATGGAGTAATAGATTGTCTGTCGATGTCTAAATCAATGCAGGTTTTGCCTTTGAATTTACTTGAAATCCAATCAAGCCCATTAACCAAATCTTGCAAGTTTATAACATCAACTCCGCCGTCGATTATATCATCAACCAGCAAACGAATGTCCCCGTCCGAATGCATGTGTATTATTTTGCCCGCTTTTCTCGCCGGCTCCATAAGGCGTTGATACGAGGGCTTGATATACTGTTTGAAATTATTAACGCTTAACATCGGGCCCGTTTGCATACCAAGGTCTTCAGGGATTCTTATCATATCGACATCTGCTTTTATAAAATGCTCAATTTGAGCAAGATTAAAACTTTCAAGTTTTGCTATTAAATCGTCAAGAAGCGGTTCTTCGTCCATCATGTCAAACAAAAGTGCTTCGTATCCTCGCAAATCACAAAGTTGTAAAAATGTGTGGCCATGCCTTAAATCGCCGTAAGTCATAATATCTGCGGCTTTGTCTTGCTTGCATTGTTTTTCAAATTCATCCCAATTAACGCTATGCAAACCGTTGCTTTTTTCGGGGTCCGGAAAAACAAAGTCTTTGTAGTCTTCCCAATTAGCAATCGGGTGTTTAAGAACCGTCCCAACTATACCGTCAAGGCTTGTTTCCCAAACACAGTTAAAATCATCTTTGTATGGGGCATCTTTTCTTGCGTTAAACGCATAGCTTTTAACAAAATCTTTTGGTGCGCTAAATCCCGGAAACAAAAATGGATGCCCCTCCATTAATTCAAATAAATCGTCGGGATTATACGAATCGAAACAAGCTTCATTGATATGGAATGTCATTGGTATATACTCGGGTTTTTCAAACCGAACCGTCTTTAAAATGTTTTGTTTTGTCGCTGATGTTGTAGATGCGTACATGGTTAATCCTCCGTTATAATATTATCTTGTTTTAAATTTCCTTTTAAATAATGGTTTCGATAGTCTCCGGGGGTAAATCCGGTATATTTTTTGAATACTTTTGAAAAATAACTTTGGCTGTTAAACCCAACCGCATAGGTAACTTCCTTAATGCTTAAATCTTGCCTTAATATCATTGTTTTAGCTTTTGCAACACGAAAATATGTAAGATAATCTGTAAACGTTTTTCCTGTGTGCTTTTTTATAAGCTTACTTAGATAAAAAGGTGTTATATTAAATATCTTTGCTGTCTGGTTCAAGTTAATATCTTTTTTATAGTTTACCATTATATAATTAACGGCATCGACCGAGATTTTGTTTACATTTTGATAGTGAACGCTATTTGAATTGTTATCAAGCAACAAACAAAGTTGGATATACATTTTGTCACAAGCCACCGATAGATCTTCGCAATTTTGAATATCTTTAAGTTCAAATTCTTCAAATTCGTCCGATTCAATATCATAGCTTAACATAGAAACTATCTGGACATATATGCGATAGATTAAAGCGTCCTGTTTTTCTTTTGTTATGTCTTGCAACATAATATGTGAAAAGGCTTTTTTCAACTCACGCTCTATAGCTTGTTTGTCCTGCAACTCGATTTGTGTGCAAATTTTATGTACAATATCTTTTATATTAAAATCTATTCGATTAATATTTTCTGTTTTTTCGCTATAAACGATATAACGTTGATTGTTTGTATCGGCGTATGAAAGCGCTTTAACCGCCTGTTCATATGACCGTCTTAACGCATCTCCGAATGCACTTGACAGCCCGGCCCCAATTACACACCTTATGTTTTCATGTTCAAACAAACTCGCGATAAAATCCATAAACGTTTCAATCTGGGTTGATAAAATAACGTTTTCGCTAAGTGCGATAAAAATGCAAAGACCGTTTACTATCTCCCCGATACACGTTATCCCAAGCGTTTCCATGTTTATTTTAACGCTCGATAATACACGCCTTTGAGACGTTTCGGTTTTAATTGCGAATACAAAACCGTTATGAGCATTTATGTCCATAAAGTCAAAAATCTTGTCTATTGGTGTGTTATCTCGCATAGAGACAATCGAAAAGATACATTCACTTTCCAAAACGGGACGTATAGCCTCGATTTTACTTTTGAAGATTTTATTATGTTCAAAAGTTGATTTGTTTGTCTCAATAGAAGATATAACCGAATCCAAAGCTCCCTTCATCTCTTGCATATTACAAGGTTTTAAGAGATATTCGTGGACACCCATCTTTAACGCTTTTTGTGCATAACTAAATGTGTTATAGGCTGACAAAATTATATATTGTGTCTGCAACTGTTTTTCTTGCATATTTCTTATAACTTCAAGCCCGCTTATCCCCGGAAGATTGATATCCATTATAACAATGTCCGGTTTGTGGGTATTAAACATCTGCAACGCTTGAATTCCGTTTTCTGCTGTACAAACAACCTCGACATTTTGATGAGCTAGATTGACAACAAGAGTGGTAGCTTCTCGTTCAATGCTTTCATCTTCAACAATCATAATGCTATATTTCGTACTCATTTAACAGCCTCCAACGGTATATCCAATGTAACAATAGTACCACAATCAATCTCGCTTTCAATGTTGAAGCTAAAGTCATCTCCAAAATACATCTTCAACCTGCTATAAACATTTGCAACGCCGATGTGCGCCGTTTTGCTAAGCGTTGATTCGGCACCGGTGTATAAAGAAGAAAGTAGTTGTTCAAGCTTCTCCGAGTCTATCCCTTTTCCGTTATCTTCAATGTGGACATGAAGAAACTCGTCTCTTTTAAAGACTCTAATAACTATCTCTGCATCGTTAACTAAATCATTTACTCCATGCATGATTGAATTTTCTATTATAGGTTGGAGCACCATTCCGGGCATCGAGATAGCCGGTAGCGATGGCTCTATTTCAATAATAAATTCAACTCTGCCGTCAAATCGTTTTTGTTGTATATTGCAATAGCTTTGAATAAATCCCAGCTCTTCATTAAGGGTTGATATTTTATTTGATTTCTCCATCCCATAACGCAACAAAGATGATATTTCCGCAATCATCATGCCCGATTCTTCGTCCCCTTTTAACAAAGAATTTTGAGAAACCATGTTAAGCGTGTTAAATAAAAAATGAGGGTTTATCTGCGCTTGTAATGATTGAAGCTCGCTTTTGTAAAGCAAGTTTTTCATAACAAGGTTTTCGTTTTCTTGTTCAAGCAAAAGCTTATCAAGCCGCGCGTTTTCTTTAAGAAGTTCCACATTGTTTTTAATTGAATCTGCCATTTCTCCGAATGAATGTATGAGAATTGAAATTTCTGTCGCTGTGTTATCAACCGACTTTATGCTATAATCGCCCTCTTTAATCTTAGTTATATTATTTTTGATATCCGCAAGAGGCAAAATAATCTTGTTTGTATAAAACCTCGAAAGCATAATCGCTATAATTAGCAAAAATATCAGAAGTATGCCCGTTGCGACAAATTGGTTTACCCACAAAGATTTAACATTGTCCATGTCCTGTTTCATAACATCGACAATAATATTGTTATAATTAAGCGCGGTTTGTTGAATAAGCATATTGTTGTAATCTAATTCAAGATAATAAACATACCAATCGGTTTTCGACTGTATAAATTCTTGAAAAGTTTCATCATATGTTACAACCATGTTGTTTAAAAATGTCATACGATGGGCTTGGGCACCTTTGTTTTGTCTATTCAACCGATTGGCGATTTCCGATATCGTCGAAACCGCTTGTTCTTTTTTTTCAAAATAGTTTTCCAATACACTTTCATTCTCTGTTGTTATATAATTAAGCGCCGATAAGTTCATCTCTTCAACGCTTGCATAATAATCTGAAAGCATGGTCATTTCATTAAAAAAAGTGTTGCTGGTGTTTATCATATATATTGTTACGCTAATACACATAACTATAATAATAAACGCAACTATTAACATCGAATATATAAAACGTTGCATCTGGATCTTTATACTTTGAGTTTGCAGATCAATTTTCAAAATTAGCTACTCTCCCTTTACATTAAATGAAAGGCGGCATAAGTTTCCTTTGTCGCCTTCCATTATATAATGTATACAAATTATGCGGGCAAGTCAACTTTCTGTTTAAGAAGGTCTTCATAGCTGTCGATATTATCAACAGTAACCATGTATGTTCCGGCATCGTTTGTTTTGTTTTCCGGTGTGCGTCCTTCGGTTATGTTTTGATATAACCAATAAGCAGCTTGGTAACCATAGTTATAGAACGAAGATACAACGGTTCCGTCGATTTCGCCACTATTAATTAAGTCGATTGTTTCTTCCGTGTTGTCAACCGCAAGAATTGTTACGCTGTCTTTTGTTCCAAGTTCCGAAACAACACCCGCACAAGCCGCGCCGGCTTCGCCAGCAACGTTAATTGCAACGTTAATTTCGGGATATGTGTTGAATGTGTTTTGCCATTCTGTTGTTGCTGTTGCTTTGTCGCTGTTTGAAGTTGTTATATTAACAAGTTCAAATCCGCCCGGATGTTTGCTGAAAACTTCTTCAATCGCTTCATTTTGATCAATATAGATTTGAGCATTTAAAGCCGCGCATTGGATAGAAGCAGTTATTTTTTCATCTTCTGCAACATATTTTAAAGCTTCTTCATAAAATAGTTCTGCTTGTTTGTTTAGGTCTTTTCCTAAAAACGCGAGTTTGTCGGGAACATCTTCAAGGTCGCCGTCTACAAGCAACACCGGTATTCCGGCATCAATTGCGTTGTTGATGGGTTCTGCCGGGCATATAGATTGGGTAATGATACCGTCTGCTTTTTGAGCAACTGCTGTGTCAACCAATTGAGCCATCTCTTCAGCTGAAACGCCTTGAGGACCTACCCAGTCCCCTGTAACGCCTAATTCTTCACAAGCAACATCAAATCCATCTTTTGCGATGAGCCAAATTGGGTGTGAAAGTAGCGGGGAAACATAAACTAAGTGTAACGGATCTTGTTCCGCCGGTTGTTGTGTTTCTTCGGTGGTTGGTTCTGTTGTTGCTTCTTCTTGTGGCGCTGCCGAGCAACCGGCTAGGCTAAAAAGTAGAACAAATGCTAAAAACAGTGCTAATAATTTTTTCATGATTTTTCTCCTTAAATATATTTGAAACAAGCTTTAACGCTTATTCCTGTCGAATTTTTTATGTGCAGGATGCCGCACGAATTAAGCTGACTTCTGTTGCTTCTTTTTTTGGGATCTCTGCTTGAACGACGCCTTTCCCAAGCACGATAAATCTATCACACATCGCTATAAGCTCCGGCATCTCGGACGATATCATAACCACCGCAATACCGTTGGAGGCGAGTTCGTTAATAAGTTTATATATCTCGGCTTTTGTTCCGACATCAATACCCCTTGTCGGTTCGTCCAAAATCAAAAGATTAAGTTTTGTAAGTAGCCATTTTGCTATTATAACTTTTTGTTGGTTTCCTCCCGAAAGGCTTGTTATAAGTGTTTTTTTGCTTGGCGCTTTAACTCTTAGAAGGTCGAAATATTCGCTTGAAATCTCGTCTTCTTTCTTCCTATCGACAAAAAACATCTTTGTTAATTCTTTAAGGATAGTTAACGTCATGTTTTGTTCAATGTCCATCGTCCAAACAAATCCGTTTTTTTTGCGATCCTCCGACAAAAAACCTATTCCGTGTTTAATAGATTGTTCGGGGCTTAATTTATCTAACCGATTGCCCATGAACGTAACTTCGCCACGAACTTTTGGTGTTAGCCCAAAAACAGAGCTCATAAGTTCCGAGCGCCCCGAGCCAACAAGACCCGCAAGCCCCAATATCTCCCCTTTGCTCACCGAAAAACTAACGTCTTCTATAATGTTTTTGCCATATGCAAAAGGATGGGGAACGCAAAAGTTTTTAACGCTTAAAATTTCTTCACCTATACTTTTATTAATGGTAGGATACATTACATCAAGTCTTCTGCCTATCATGTCTTCGATAATCACACTGCTGTTGTACCCGTCATCTTTTTTGTATTCGCTTATCCAAAGTCCGTCTCGCAAAATGACCATTCTATCGCAAAGTTTAAAAACTTCGTCTAGTTTATGCGAGATGTAAATACAGGATATGTTTTGGCTTTTTAAGCCCTCAAGTATCCCCATCAACGTTTCTGTTTCTTTTTCGGTTAAAACGCTTGTAGGTTCGTCCAATATCAAGATTTTAGGTTTGCGGTATAACGCTCTTGCGATACTTACAAGTTGTTGCATAGAAGGGCTAAGGCTTCTGACAGGAGCTTTGATATCGATATCGACGCCCAATCTTTCCAACGCTTCAAGCGCAAATTGATCGACTTTTTTCCAATCAACAAAACCTAATCCATTGACGGGATATGCGCCCAAAACTATATTTTCAGCAACCGTTAAATCAAGTTCGAGATTAAGCTCTTGATATATCATGGCAATACCGGATTTTTCAGAATCTGAAGGACTTTTAAAGCGACAAACCGTATCGTCGATTGTTATGTCTCCCTCGTAGCTTCCGTATGGATATATTCCGCTTAGGATCTTCATAAGGGTTGATTTTCCTGCTCCGTTCTCGCCCATAACCGCTAATATCTCGTTGGAAAACAGTTCAATTGAAACATCTTTCAGGGCAACCGTTCCGGCAAAACGCTTTACTATATTACTAGCTTTTAAAACTGATTTTTGCATTAAGTTTACCCCTTTCTTTAATCCTTCGCCTTAATCGATTGCCTCATCATCATTTTTCTCTTGTATTGATCCAAAAGAACAGCCGAAATTAAGATAGCGCCAAAGACAAGGTTTTGCCAATATACCGAAACTTTCATCAACGTCAAACTATTAGTTATAACCTCCATGAACACGGCGCCAAGGGCCGCGCCCAAAATCGTTCCCGTTCCGCCAAAACTTGAAGTTCCGCCGATTATACAAGCGCAGATAACCTTCATTTCAAATCCCGTTCCGGTTGAAGGTTCGGCAGAGCCTAGTCTTGAAGACATCATAATGCCGGCAAAAGCCGCAAGCGTTGACATGATAACATACACAATAACCTTTGTTTTGTTTATGTTAATGCCGGAAATTTTCGCGGCTTCTTGGTTTCCGCCAATTGCGTAAACCGATCTACCAAAAGGAGTTTTTGACAACATAATGTGCCCGATTATTGCAAACGCCATCGAAATTGGAATTATAATTGGAACTATGTCGAAAATTTTCGTCGATTCAATCGAAACAAAATTATCGGGAAGAGGATAGACAGGAACGCCTTTTGTTATAACCGAAACTATTCCCCTGCCTATATATTGCATTCCTAAAGTTATCATTAACGGCGGAATACCGGTTTTAACTATCATTGTTCCGATAAAAAAACCAAACACAACGCCAACTCCGGCGCCAATTAACATCGATAAAAAAACCGGAATACCGGCCGAACTGCAAAGGCCACAGATAATTGCGCCAAGTGCAAAAACCGAACCGATTGAAAGATCAAGTCCGGCGGTTATAAGAACCAATGTCATTCCAACAACCGCTATCAACGTAAATCCCGTTGAACGTAGTATGTTGATAACATTCCCTTGCGAGATAAAAACCGGGTTGATTATCGTTACCATAATGCTATACAAAACAAGAGCAAGTATTACGCTGCTTTCTTGTTTTCTTAAAAACCATTGTGTAAATGTATTAAACCAATTATTTTTTTTAGCTGTCATTCGCTGTCTTTCCTCCTAAAACAAAACCTTAAGTTTTTGATGTAGTTTCAGTTTACCAATCATGTGAATAAATAACAACAACCATCATTGCAATAAAAATATAAAATTGCAACTTAAATGAAAACAACTGCAACCCTTTTGTAACAAACATAACAAAATTATGTTATTTAAGTTTTGATTTGTGCTAAATACATTTTTTATTTGAAAAGATAAGCGGTTGTAATTCTTAAAATGCGAAATTTGCTGTATTTATCCATAATTTTGACAGTTGAAAATCAAAAACGCCTTGTGAATCACAAAGCAATCCACAAGACGCAATCACGAAAAACGATAACATCGCTCTTAATAACTCTATGGTGAACTCATAAAACGGCTCATTTTGCGGGAGTTCACCATGTCTAAACGGTTATTTTTTTAATGAAATTAAAGATACTTTTTAAGAGTTGCCCTAACTGCACCTTTGCACGAGATAAGTTGCATGAAAATTTTCTCTATCTTGTCGGACAGTCCGCAGGCGACAAGGTCAACCCCGAAAATCTTTTCGTTTTGAAGTATCGGCTTAAGTTCGCCGCCATACTTCCCACCGAGTTTAATACCGTCAAGAGCTTGCTCTATCTCGGCTTTAAGCGGATCGGAACTTGTTTCAAACGGCTGTCCGTTATCGTCTACCGCTAAAAGATATCTGAACCAACCGGCTATAGCAAGCGGAATGCCAATAAGGTCGTTTATCGAAAGCGTTTCGTTTTTTAAGTAAGCTTTAATAGTTTCGCCAAAACGTATTCCGACTTTTTGCGATGTATCTGTCGCTATTCTTTGCGGATCGTCCGGCACAAATGGATTTTTTAGGCGGTCGTTCACTACTTGGTCGATAAACGCTTTAGGGTCGATAATTTTGGGATCTACTACAACGGGCATACCCTCTTTGTAGCCAATAGTCTCGACAAGTTTCTTAAGTTCCGGATCGTCCATCTGTTTGTATATTCTGTCGAAGCCGAGAACCGCGCCGTAAACCGCAAGGGCGGTATGGAGCGGATTTAAACAGGTGGTGACTTTCATCGTTTCTGTTTTATTGACAGTGTCTCGATCGGTTACGTAAACCCCGCCTTGTTCTAACTTGGGTCGTCCGTTGGGGAATTTATCCTCTATAACAAGATATTCCGGGATTTCGGCGTTGACAAACGGAGCTATAAAGGTATTTTTAGAAGTTACAATAGGAGACATGTCCTCTATACCAAGTTTTTCAAGCTGTTCTTCAACACTTTTTGCGGGGCGGGGGGTTATCTTGTCGATCATCGACCACGGGAACGATACTAATGTTTCGTCTTTAAGGTACGCCAAAAAGTCATTTGAAACAAACCCTTTCTCAAGCCAACCTTCCGCAATGCAAACAACAGAATGTTTAAGCCTGTCGCCGTTGTGGCTACAGTTATCCATGCTGCACATAGCTATCGGATATCCACCTTTTACAAAGCGTTTGTGTAAAAATGCCGTCAACATGCTCATGATATGTTTAGGCTCTTCAGGGCCGTTTTTGATGTCGCTTTTGACTATGTCAAGCAGTTCCCCCGAAGTGGTTTTGAGGTTGTATCCTTTCTCGGTGATAGTCATGCTCGCTATTTGTAACGAAGGGTTTTCAAAAGAAGCTATTATTTTTGTATAATCTTCGCTTTGCTTGTCCGCTTTGTAAGCGTGCGAAACGCCGGCTACAACTTCTTTGTCAATTTTCCCGTCCGTTCTAAGGCGCATTAGCATTGTTAGATTGTCAAACGGAGTGTATATCTTGTCGATAATATCAAAGTCGAAACTGTCAACCGCAATTATTCCGGTGTCGCCTTCGCCTTTGTTCAAGATTTCTTGATTAACCCTTGCAATAAATCCGCGGAAAATGTTCCCCGCTCCGAAATGTATCCATGTTGGGCGGTTAATTGTATTTTGAGCCACCGCTTCGATATCAAAACTCGGAAGTTTAACCCCTAGGTTTTCCCATTGTTTCGCGTTTTTAATACTTTGTATATTAAGTTTCATTAGACACCTCAATAATATTATTTTACGGTTGTTTTCCTATATACGCCAAAATTCCGCCGTCTACATATAGTATATGCCCATTAACAAAATTAGACGCATCGCTCGCAAGGAACACGGCAGGTCCCGAAAGGTCGTCCGGTGTTCCCCAGCGTTCTGCCGGAGTTTTTGAAAGAATAAACCTGTCGAACGGATGCTTCGACCCGTCGGGTTGTGTTTCCCGAAGCGGTGCGGTTTGCGGCGTCGCGATATATCCGGGTCCCAGACCATTACATTGTATATTGTGTTTTCCAAACTCGGAGCAGATGTTTTTTGTCAACATCTTAAGCCCACCTTTTGCGGCGGCATATGCCGAAACCGTTTCACGACCGAGTTCGCTCATCATAGAACAAACGTTGATAATTTTGCCGTGTCCTTTTTTTATCATAGAGGGCAAAACAGCTTTTGAAACGATAAACGGCGCGTTAAGGTCGACATCCACCACTCTGCGGAAATCTTCGGCGCTCATCTCGCACATCGGTATTCTTTTTATAATTCCGGCGTTGTTTACAAGGATATCAATAACCCCGACTTCGCTTTCGATTGTCGCTACAAGTTTTTGAACCGCCTCTTCGTCTGTAACGTCACAAACATAGCCGTAGACTTTAAGCCCCAGTTGTTCGTACGAGGCCAGTCCTTTGTCAACGCTTTCTTGTGAAGTTGCGTTGAAACAAACGGTTGCTCCGGCTTTTGCGTATGTCGAAGCGATTGCAAAACCTATGCCATAACTCCCTCCCGTTACAAGGGCAACTTTTCCTTTTAAGCTAAACATGTCCATTGAATAAAAACACCTTTCTTATGCTTAATTTATTTTTTGGTTTTGTACGACAAGGACGGGCGGCAACGCCAACTAAGGTTGGCTTTTATCCGCCCATACTTTTAAAACTATCTTAAATTATTGGTTGGAATAGTGTCCATGTCGTCAAACGTTTGGTTTTCTCCGCCCATAGCCCAAATAAAGCTATAGTTTGTTGTTCCGCAACCGCTGTGTATGCTCCACGATGGGCTTATAATTGCCTGTTCATTCTGCATTACAACATGTCTTGTTTCATTCTTTTCCCCCATAAGGTGGAACACAACATTTTCGCCCGGTATGTCGAAATAGGTGTAGACTTCCATTCTGCGCTCATGCGTATGCGCAGGCATAGTGTTCCAAACACTGCCTTTTTCAAGCAGAGTGAGTCCCATAGAAAGTTGGCAGGTAGGTAAAACACTGGGGTGTATAAATTGATATATAACACGTTTGTTGGCGGAAGTTTCGTCGCCAAGGGGTTTTTGTGCGGCATCTTTAAGCGTTAAAAGCTTTGTTTCATAGCTACAATGTGCCGGCGCAGAAACCATGTAAAACTTCGCCGGTGCTTTTGAATCGTCGCTTGAAAACAAAACTTCTTTTGCGCCTTTTGTTATGTACAAACAGTCTTTGTTCGAGAGTTTATACTCTTTTTTGTCAACCGTAACTGTACCGGCTTGCCCTATATTAAATATACCGATTTCGCGGCGTTCGAGCATATAATTTGTGCCGAAATTTGCCATACAGTCTATGCCTTGTTCCAGATTAACTGTCTTTGTCGTCGGCATACAACCGAGCGTTACCATGCGGTCAACGTGGGAATAGACCGCGGCCACCTCGTTTTGCTTATATAGATTTTCGATTAAGAACTCGTTTCTAACTTCTTCCGTTGTGTATCTTTTAAAATCTCTTTGATTTGCGCTGTAACGTATATCCATTTTTAAAATTAACCTTTCTGTTTTTCAGTCTTTAGTGCATAGTCCTCAGCCATTTACCTGTCTACCCTTGCGCCTGCTCCCGACATTAGCTTTTCCACTTCTTTGAGCGACGCCATAGTCGTGTCGCCTGCGGTTGTCATCGCGAGTGCTCCGTGGGCTGCTCCGTAGTTTACCGCCTGTTTGGGGTCGTCTGTAGTCATTAGTCCATAGATTAAACCCGAAGCAAAGCTGTCGCCGCCGCCTACTCGGTCGAGTATCTCCAAATTGTCATACTGCGACGCTTTGTGAACTTCGCCGTCGGCATAGCAAAGCGCCGACCAATGGTTTACCGTAGCGGTAACAACTTCTCTAAGCGTTGTCGCTATAGCCTTAAAGTTCGGATACTCTGCCGAAGCTTTCGCCATCATCGCTTTGTATCCGTCGAGGTTAAGCGTCTTTAATCCGTCGTTGCCCTCGATTTCAAAGCCTAAACACGCGGTGAAATCTTCTTCGTTTCCTATCATAACATCAACATATTTTGCTATCTCTTTGTTGACCTCTTGTGCCTTTTGTTTTCCGCCAATCTCTTTCCATTGCGAGGGGCGATAGTTCAAGTCATAAGAAACAATAGTTCCGTATTTTTTCGCGGTTTTAATGGCTGCCACCACCGTTTCGGCAGATTGTTCTGAAAGAGCGGCATATATTCCTCCGGTGTGAAACCACCTTGCGCCGAGTGTTCCGAAGATGTAATCGAAATCGAAATCTTCGGGGCGCATCTTTGAAATTGCGCTGTTTGCCCTGTCAGAACAACCGACCGCTCCGCGAACCCCGAACCCTCGTTCGGTAAAGTTTATCCCGTTTCGGCAGTTTCGTCCTATTCCGTCATACGGAAGATATTTAATAAGAGAGGTATCAACTCCGCCTTGACAAACAAAATCGGTCAAAAGTGCGCCTACTTCGTTGTCGGCGAACGCCGTTATAACCGCCGTTTTCATGTTGAAACATTTGCGAAGCCCACGAGCAACGTTGTATTCGCCTCCGCCTTCCCAAGCGCGAAAGTTTCTTGTCGTTCTAATTCTACCCTCGCCGGGGTCGAGCCTTAACATAATCTCGCCCATCGAGATTTGATCATACATACATTCGTCGGACGGTCTTAAGTTTATATTCATTTTTTTCTCCTGTTCTAATCTTTTTCTTTGTCTTATTAGAAAATTAAAATATCATTTGTTGTATCGTCGATTTTTTGAGGTTCGGGCGACGAATAAGGCAAGAGCAGAGCCCTTGCCCTACGGATTGTTTTTTTGGGTTTGGGGTGACGTGGACGGAACGGTCAAGACAGTTCCCTACGCTGTCCTAATATAGCAATGTCGGAACAACAAGCCCACAAAAAAATGACAACGCCACAAAATTTTATTTAAATCTCGCCACAAAGTGGCGCACCTTCACTATTCACTATTAATTATTAACTATTAACTATCTCCGCTATTTCTCTACAAGAAGCAATAATATCCTCGTCGCTTCCTTTCATCATCCAAGAGCCGCCGACCGCCTCTATCTTGTTCCAAGCTAAAAACTCGGAGAGGTTAGATGCATCTACGCCGCCTGTCGGGATAAACTTAATCTGGGGAAAGGGACCTGCAAGCGATTTCATAGCATTAAGTCCGCCATATACATTCGCCGGGAAAAATTTAACCGTTGTCCAACCGTCCGCTACTGCCATCATTATCTCGGTTGGGGTTACGCAACCGGGGAAATACGGAACGTTTCTTTTTTTGCAAACGCTTGAAACCCCTTTGTCGAACCCGGGACCTACTATAAATTTAACACCTAAATCAACCGCTTCGTTTGCTTGCGCTTCGTTTATAACGGTGCCCGCCCCGATTAACATATCGGGGAACTCTTTTATAGCAAGCTTAATAGCGTCTTTAGCGCATTCGGTTCTAAAGGTAATCTCGGCTATTGGAAGCCCACCGTCTTTTAAAGCTTTGAGTTTCGGGGCGGTATCCTCGAGTTTGTTTATAACCACAACCGGGACTACTTTATATTTCTGTACTCTGTCCATTTAAAGAACACTCCTTTTAATTTATAAAATCTTCTCGCATAGGCGTGAAGATGTCGAGCAAAATGCCCTGTTCTTTGCAAACACAGCCGTGAATTTGATCGGAAGATTTATAAAGCGTATCGCCTTTTTTGACCGTGTGTTTTTCGCCCTCTATCTCAAATTCAAAAACACCGCTCACGACGTAGGTTATCTGTGTGTGGGGGTGGCTGTGGAGCGCGCCAATAGCTCCGATATCAAAAGTGTTTTCGACACACATCAATCCGTCTGTGTATGCAAGAACACGGCGAACGACGCCGTCGGCGGCTTGCTCTGTAACAACTTTATCATAATCTACATATTGTTGATTTTTTTCTGTCTTTTTCAATTTAGTATATCCTTAAAATTAGATTGATTTATAAAATAATGAGGAAAACGTTTGAACACAGCTTTCTCTACCGATTGGTAGTTGCTTATATGTTCTTTCATAAGGTTTCTAGCTTGTATGCCATTTTTTTTCTCAATGGCACTTGCTATCGCTTTGTGGTATCTTACAACCGTTTCAGGAGATATATCCCCAAGAGTTAAATATCTCATTCTGTCTAGGTGGATAGAGAAATTCCGAATAAGTGTGTGGACTTGTGGCTTGTTTACTATGTCAAATATGATTTTGTGAAACTGGTTGTCTAGTTTTAATATCTCGTTGTCGTCCTTGTTGCTAAGGTAGTACTCTTGAAGTTGAACGTTTTCTTTTAAAGCTTTTATATCGCCCTCTTTTGCAACGTCGCAACAAAGTTCAACCGCGGCACATTCAAGAACCGAGCGCATAAAATAAGCTTCCTCGACCTGTGTGAAGTCAATTAAAGCAATGTTGCTACCCTTTTGGGGATAGATTTCGACGATATTAACTTTAGACAACTCGATTAACGCCTCTCGAACAGGCGTTCTCGAAAGCCCAAGAAGCGTCGCTATTTCGTTTTCGCTTATCTTTGCGCCCGGCTCAAGCTTTAGATGTATTATATTTTCCTTTAAATTCCTAAGCGCATATTCGCGCCCTGTCTCTCTCTTTTTATGTTCCAATACAATCACTTTTGACAACTCTATTCTTTATTAAAATTTTTATTTTTTTATTGCTTGCTCATCTTATCGATAGCTTCCCAAAGTCCGAGAAGATAGTTTGCGCCAATAGCCCTGTCATATAATCCATATCCGGGTCTTCCGACTTCGTCCCATATCATTCGTCCGTGGTCAGGGCGAACATAGGTATTAGGGCAGGTGTCGTATATTGCTTTCATCACCTCGAACATATCAAGGTCTCCCGTTTCCGAAAGGTGTGCCGATTCTCTAAAACAATGGTGTCCAAGATATTTGACATTTCTAACGTGCATTGCGCCAATCCTGTTTTTTGCGCCAAAATGACGAATGATAGCCGGAATATCGTTGTCTGGGCTTGAACCTAGCGAACCTGTGCAAAGGCAAACGGTGTTGCTTGCGCTGTCTCTTAGAGCAATAATCTTGTCGTAGTCCTCTTTGCTGTGGGAAATTCTCGGAAGCCCGAAGATAGGCCAAGCCGGGTCGTCAGGGTGGCACGCCATTATAACTCCACATTGTTCGCAAGTCGGAATAATCCCGTCAAGGAAATACTTGAAGTTTGCTCTAAGGTCGTCGGGGGATATGCTTTTATATCTGTCAAGCGTGGTTTCTAGTTCCGAAAGTCTTTCGGCTTCCCAACCGGGAAGAGAAAAACCGTTTGAATTATCAATTGTACTTTTGACAAGATCAATAGGAGTCATCTCGCCGAGCTCTTTTTCGTCGTAGTATAGGCTGTTCGAGCCGTCCTCTTCGATAACCCTTGCAAGGTCGGTTCTTAACCAATCTAGCACCGGCATAAAATTATAGATTATAACCTTTATACCGTGTTTTGCGAGGTTTCTGATGGTTATGCAATAGTTTTCTATATATTTGTCTCTTGTCGGAAGACCCATTTTTATATCTTCATGGACATTTACCGACTCGATAACTTCACACTCTAAACCGGCGGAGTTTACCTCTTTTACATATTCGCATATCTCCTCATCCGTCCAGATCTCTCCGGCGGCTTTGGTTTGGAGTACGCCCATAAGTCCCGTCATTCCGGGGATCTGTTTAATCTGTTTAAGTGTTATGTTGTCGCTGTCTGAACCATACCAACGAAAAGTCATCTTCATAAAATTTCACCTCTTGTGTTTTAATGTCTGAAATCCTCTGCACGTCGGCATCTGCTGTTTTTGCCAAGCAGATGCCAACATAAAGTTTAATAAAAGTCGTTATCCTGCGGCGGCGGTAGCCTCGGCGGCCTCCCTCATTGATTCAACAAATTCCGGCAAGAACATACTTATTTGCGGAATAAACGTAACCAAAAGCAAAACGACTATCATACAGATATAGAACGGCAACGTCGCCTTGACAACTTTCTCCATAGGAGTTTTGCCAACCGCAGAACCGATAAACAGAACCGCTCCAACAGGAGGCGTCAAAAGACCTATTCCGCAGTTTAATATAAGCATGATACCGAACTGTATCGGCTCTATTCCAATCGATTCGGCTATCGGTTGAAGAATTGGAGCGGCAATCAAGATAATCGGCGCCATGTCCATTATACAACCAAGGAAAAGAAGAATAAGATTTAAAAGAAGAGCAATAATAATCGGGTTATCGGTTAGTCCGACAATCAAGTTTGCGGCGTGTTCCGGAACATGTAACATCGTTAGGCAGTAACCGAATAAACTTGAGGTTGCTATGAGAATAAGAACTATCGACAATGTATCGATACAGCTTTCGAGCGATTTCCAAACGCCTTTCCAATCAAGTCCTTTATATATATATACCGATACGAAAAGCGAATATAATACAGCGATAGCCGCCGATTCAGTTGCAGTAAAAAAGCCCATAACAACGCCGACAACAACGATAAGAACCGCCAAAAGCGCCCAAACCGATGTCATAAGTTGTTTGATAAAATCTTTAATCGAAAACGCTTTCCCTTTTGGATAATTGCGTTTAACCGAGATTATGTATGATCCTATCATAAGCGAAATAGCAAGAAGTGCGCCCGGGATATATCCCGCCATAAAAAGGCTTCCGACCGAAATTCCGCCTATTGTTGTTGCATAGATAACCATGTTGTGGCTTGGAGGAACGAGAAGCCCCTCGCAAGACGAGGTAATAGTTACCGCTGTTGCGAAATCGCTGTCGTATCCTTCGTCTACCATCATCGGGATAAGAATAGAACCGAGCGACGCTGTGTCTGCCGAAGCAGAACCCGAAATTCCGCCAAAGAAATAGGACGCAACGACGTTAACCATCGCAAGCCCACCACGCATCCACCCGACTATGGCGTTTGCAAGAGCAATGAGCTTTTCCGAAATTCCTCCCGTTCCCATTAAAACACCCATCGTTATAAAGAACGGAACCGCCATAAGGCTAAATGAGCTTATTCCTCGAACCATCTGTTGAGAAAGGGCGGTTAAACTGAGACCTTGAACAAGCAAGCAAAGAATAGAGGACAAAGCAACAACGTATGCAATAGGAAATCTTAGCAATATCATAATAGCAAAACTTCCGAGTAAAACTACGATAGCAAGTGTTTGAGTATCCATATTACTTTTTCTCCTCCTCTTTTTTAGTCGGCATTATAAGCGCCTTAATGTGGTTGCCGATAGCTTCTATTTCAAATATTATCATAGCAACCCCGGCGACGGGGATAGGAAGATACATCCAAAAGCGTGAAAGCCACGGCATAGAGGTATATTTTCCGAACGCTCCGAGCGTTGATGCATATTGCCAACCTATAACAACCATTATAATTGCGAGAATAAAAACCGCAACGTCGGCAACTATATCGAGAACTTTTATTAATTTATCGGGTAGGTATTTATCAAAAGCTGTCATTCTTATATGTGCGTTGCGACGAATAGCAAGAGCCGCCGAAAGAACCGCCATGTAACTCATCAATGTTAAAACAACCTCTTCCGACCATGGAGCTGTCGGCATGAACGGCATACGAGTTGCAACCGCAAACGAGGCTATAAGTATGTCGGCTATCAAAAGAATTTTACATATGAAAAGCGTTACTTTATACGCAATATCGTAAAATGGTTTTATTCTATCAAGAAATTTTATCAGTGCCATACTATATAGAACCTTTCTTCTTATTAAAACAAAGGGGCGTGAGGTATTAATCCCTCACACCCCTGTTACTTGTGAAACTAGATTTAATTATTAAATCATCTGTACAAAATTATTGCATTGCCAAGATTTCGTCGTATAGAGCTTGCATATCATCGCTGACGTTTGCTTCGATAACGTCTGCAGTCGCTTCGATCCAAGGAGTTTTGTCCGGTACATCGATAACGTTAACGCCGTCTGCTCTAAGATCTTCGATAGCTTGCATTTCAGCTTCTTCCGAAAGGTTAGCGTTGAATTCTTGAGCCATAGCGCCGGCTTCCATGATGGCTTCTTGTTGGCTTGCAGAAAGTTTTGCCCAAGCGTTGTCAGAGATAACAACTTGGATAGCGCCAAGTGTGTGGCCGTTGAGGATCATGTTAGGAGCTGGTTCAAAGAAAGCTTTGCTCTTGTAGTTAGCAACGGGTTGTTCAGCGCCGTCAACGATTCCGGATTCAAGTCCTGAATAAAGTTCGTTGTAGTCAAGAACTGTCGGGATAGCGCCAAGTCCTTCAACCAATCCGTTCATGATGGGGTCGTTGGAAACGCGGAGTTTAAGACCTTGGAGGTCTTCCATTCCGGAAAGTTCAGTTGTTGTAAAGAAATGACGGAAACCTTCTTCGCCGTAGAAGATACCGCGAATGGGAAGTCCGAGTTCTTGGGGTTCGTTAAGGAATTCCGGAGCAAGATCACTGTTTGCGAAGTTCCAGAAATGTTCACGGCTTACGAATGTGAACGGGAGCGAAAGAAGAACTGATTTTTGTCCGCCGTATGTTGTTAAAGCAAAAGCCGAGATACGAGACATATCAACAGCGTCGCTTCCGCCGAGGATACCGTCAAGAACAACGCTTTCAGATCCGAGAACGCCGTTTGCTTGGATATCAAGTGTTACTGTTCCGCCCGAAAGTTCCGAAACTTGTTCAGCGAAGTATGTAGCCGTTTGACCGACTATCGAGTCGAGGGGGTTAACTTCGGCATAAACCAAAGTCACTGCTTCGTCTGTTGTTTCTGCTGCGTCTCCTGTCGGTGCTTCTGCATCGGGAGCGGGAGCTTCGGGTTCTGTTGTCGAGCAAGCTACGAAAGACAAGCCCATAACAAGTACAAGAAGGATAGCTAATAGTTTTTTCATTTTTTGATAAATCCTCTCAAAAGTTAATTATTTTTTGTGCTGAAATTATTCTATCACCATGCTAGCATATTTGTCTACTAGTATATTAGACAAATATTAGCACCAATATTTGTTTATGTGTCCAAAGTTGTTGTTTTGCTATTGCGTTTTTATATAGATAAAGACTAATATAATAAATGTTGTTAAAGATATTAATACAAATCTTTACCTTGAAAATTAAAAAGCTCCGCATAAAACCATATGCCAAAGTTGCGAGCTCGATTTTTTGCATCTTTTTTGTAAAGATTAGTATAAAGATTTTGATTACAACAAAACAATAAACTTTAATCTACTATAAAGGTAATAAAGCAGGAGGTAACATGGAAAATAGAAGTATTACTACCGCGGTTAATTTAAACAACGAAATTTTTAAGCGGTTTGCTTGGTTTGATGCGTTTTTTAGACAAGGTCGGTTTAAGCTCCTTTTGGGATTTGCAGTTATTATGTCAGCGTTTGGCGTTATAGCTTTGTTGTTTGCGCCGGGCGACACCGATAGTTCCGCGCTTGTGTTTATTCTTTTTGGGGTTGGACTTTTGTTGCCAACAGCGCATGTGTTGCAGTTTTCCTCGTCTTTGAACAAACAATGCAAACTCTATGGTCTAAAGAACGGAAAATATGTCTACACAATAACTTTAGCGGACGACGAGATCTCGATTTCAGATGGCAAAGGCGAAAATGCCAAACACAAGTTGGAAATGCTCCATAAGATATACGTCGACGAGGACGCCTCTTATATATATGTAATAAAACAAAAAGCGTTTTTGCTTCCGTATAAAGACATAAATGGCGGAAAAGATGTATTTCTTAAATATATAGAAAACAACATTAAAGATAAACAAATAATTAAATATATAGGAAGGAAGCCGTAGTACTCTGTCTGATTTTAAAGTTTGAACATTTTTAAATTACACAATTTAGAACGGCTATAGCAAAATTATGAAAACATTTATGGATAAAGATTTTCTCTTAGAAACCGAAACCGCAAGGCACCTTTTCCACGACTATGCAAAACATCTGCCTCTTATCGACTATCATTGCCACATACCCCCGAAAGAGATCTATGAAAATCGCCGTTTTGAAAACCTCGCCGAGGTTTGGCTTGGCGGAAAAAACGCCGACGGAAATTATTTCGGCGACCACTATAAATGGCGTGTCATGCGTTCAAACGGAATAGACGAAGAGTTTGTGACAGGAAATAAAGACGGACTTTCAAGGATTAAGGCTTTTTCCGAAGCTCTTGAGATGGCTATTGGAAACCCAATGTACCATTGGTGCAACCTTGAACTTAGAAAATTTTTCGGATATGATGGATATCTTTCCCCCGAAACCGCCGAGGAAGTTTGGCGAATTACCGAACAAAAATTAAAGGACGACGAAAAACTAACGGTCAGAGGAATGATAGAAACCAGCAATGTTGCAATGATAGGCACAACCGACGACCCGATTGACAGCCTTGAATGGCACAAATTAATAGCGGATGACGACAGCATAAACGTCAAGGTGTTGCCATCGTTTAGACCTGACAAAGCCATTAATATAACAAAAGACGGTTTTTTAGATTACATAAAACAACTCGCGAAGAATGTAGGCAAACAAGAGCTTTTAACCGTCGAAGAGGTTTGTGGAGCGCTTAAAGAGCGGTTGGAGTTTTTCAAATCAATGGGTTGCACCGCGAGTGATCACGGTCTTGATTATATCCCATATCGCCCCTGTACACTCGAGCAAGCAAACGAGATTTTCAAAAAAGCGTTGAATGGCGAAAACATCACTACGGAACAAGCGGAAGCCTATCAAACAACCGTTATGTTGTTTTTGGGGGAACAATACAGCCGTCTTAACATTGTTATGCAGCTGCACTATTCCTGTGTGCGAAACGTCAACAAAAGAACGTTCAAAATAATGGGGCCCGACACGGGGTTTGACATGATTGGGCAAAACAGCTGTGGCGAAAGTATAGCGAACTTCCTCTCGCACCTTGAAGAAAAAAATCTTTGTCCTAAAACTATAGTATATTCCCTTAACCCCGCCGACAACGCCCAGCTTGGAACTCTTCTTGGTTGTTTCCAATCGACCGAAGTACCGGGGAAAATCCAACACGGTTCCGCTTGGTGGTTCAACGACACCAAAACCGGAATGGAGGAACAACTGATTTCGCTTGCAAATTTAGGGTTGCTTGGAAACTTTGTCGGAATGTTGACCGACAGTCGCTCGTTCCTGTCTTATGCAAGGCATGATTATTTCAGAAGAATACTTTGTAACCTAATTGGAAAATGGGTCGAAAACGGCGAATATCCAAACGATGAAAAAGCCCTTAAAAAGATTATCGAGGGTATCTGTTACAAAAACGCCGAAAGATATTTCGGGGTTTAAACATGACTCAAAATTCATCATCTTCTATCTCTTTAGAGCAAAGAAAATTATTAAACGTTGTTTGTATCGGTTTTTTTGTGAGCGGAGCTTGTTCCCAAGCAATAGGACCGCTTATCCCGTTTTTCAGCGAAACTTTCGGCTTTGGATACGACGTTTCGGGCATCCTTATCTCACTTCATTCAATAGGCAATCTTACAACGGTTCTGCTTGCCGGAGTTCTTCCGTCATATCTCGGAAGACGAAAGAGCATTCTTTTGACCTCGATGTGGATGTCGGTGGCGTTTTTAATCTTCACAGTAACGCAAAGCAGCACGCTTTTGATAATGTTCGCGTGTTTTCTAACGGGCTTCGCAAGGGGCGGAAACTCGACGTTTGCAAATACTATGGTTTCTACGCTCGGAGGACAAGCCGCAACTAAAGGCTACAACAAGTCCCACGGAAGCTACGCCTTGGGTGCGCTTATATCTCCGCTCGTTATATTTTTCGGGTTAAGTTTAATAAGTGACTTTAATTGGCGTTATATTTGCATAATCCTTTGTGTTGTTGCACTCTGCCAGTTTGTTTTGTACCTAAAGATGAAACTCCCGACCGAAACGAAACGCGGGGGCTTTAAAACTATAGACAAAACGTTTTTGAAAAATAAACATTTTTGGCTCGGAACAGCAATGCTTTTTTTCTATATCTCGACAGAGTACGCTATAGCCGGTTGGCTTGTTACATATTTTCAAGATACTGAAATTTTAAGCCCCGACAACTCGCAGCTCACAAGCTCGCTTTTTTGGTTTACTATCTTTTTAGGACGTTTGGTGGGCGCAAACATTGTCGGAAAAATCTCGCGAAAAAAACTTCTCGTCATAGACGGCGTAGGGCTTTTGGCAAGTTTCGTCTTTATGTTTTTCAGCAACACGGCGTTAACCGCTACTATCGGGCTTGTCGGCGTTGGGCTTTTTCTCGCAACTATCTACCCAACAGCGTTTTCTTTCGGGAGCGAATGTATAAGCGGAAATGACTTCGGTTGCTCTCTTATGAGCTTTATAGCAAGCACGGGTGGGATAATAACCCCGGCAGTTGTCGGGTTTGTTGCTTCGGTAGCCGGGATAAACGCCGGAATGGGTCTCGTTGTCGCTGTCGTTGTAATACTACTGATTGTAATAATTACAAGTGTCTATAGTACACGTATAGTAAATAAACCGAAACAAATATAAAGAAGGGTATAAATAAAATGAAAAATCTATCTTATCAAACGCTTAAAGAACAAAACTACTCTGGGTATCTTTTAGAGAACGCTCCCGTTAAAGTTTTACAGTTTGGCGAAGGAAACTTTCTTCGAGCCTTTGTCGATGCGTTTATCGACGAGATGAACGAAAAGGCAAACTTCAACGGAAAGGTTACCCTTGTCCAACCTATTGCACCGGGACTAGCTTCGATGATAAACGAGCAACAAGGGCTATATACCCTCATGCTACGAGGTAGCGAAAACGGCGAAACGGTCGACAAAAAACGAGTCATATCATGTGTTGAAAGTTGCATAAATCCATACGAAAACTACGCTTTGTTTTTGGAACAAGCGAAAAACCCCGACCTTAGATTTTTGGTTTCCAACACGACGGAAGCGGGAATAGCGTTCGATCCCGAATGTAAACTTAACGATACACCCCCCGCAAGTTTTCCGGCAAAGCTAACTGCTTTTTTGTACGAGCGTTATAAAAACGGCGGAAAAGGGTTTATTATTCTTTCGTGCGAGCTAATTGATTATAACGGCGCAAAGCTTAAAGAGTGTGTCGAACAATATATAGAACTTTGGAAACTCGACGACGACTTTTTAAAATGGGTAGGAGAACAAAATGCTTTTTGTTCTACGCTTGTTGACAGGATAGTAACGGGATATCCGCGAAGCGAAGCCGAGACCTTGTGCGAGCAGTTCGGATATAAAGACAACCTTATCGACACGGCGGAACCTTTCGGCTTTTGGGTTATTGAAGGTCCGCAATCAATAAAAGAAGAATTTCCGTTTGAAAAAGCAGGGCTTCCTATTCTTGTGGTGGACGACCACAGGCCGTATAAACAACGCAAAGTTAGGATACTAAACGGAGCGCACACCTCGCTTATCATGGCGGCATACCTTGCCGGAAAAGACATCGTCCGCGACTGTATGCAAGACGAAGTTTTGTCGAAGTTTTTGGAGAAAACTATCTATAGCGAGATCATCCCAACACTCGACCTTCCCGAAAGCGAACTTAAAGAATTTGCAAGTTCTGTTAAAGCACGCTTTGAAAACCCGTTTATCGACCACAGCTTGCTTGCAATTTCGCTTAATTCCTGTTCAAAATGGAAAGCGCGTGTCATGCCGTCGCTAACGGAATACTATAACCGCAAAAACAAACTCCCCGAATGCATCGTGTTTTCTTTTGCGGCTTTTATCGCTTTTTACCATAATGGAAAAGAACTTTCGGAAAACGCCCTTGTCGCAAAAAGAGGAGACGACACATACCAAATACAGGATGACAAGTGGGTGTTGGATTTCTTCTTTGCGTTAAAAGACAAACCGTTAGAACAAGTTGCAAAATCGGTCATTTCAAACAAAGAGATGTGGGGCGACGAGCTTGTGAAGTTGGACGGTTTTGAACAAGCTGTAGTAAAAGCCCTTGAAAACATCGAACAAAAAGGAATGTATAAAGCTATAGAGGAATTGATATGAGCAAAAAATCTACAGATTTTATAAAGATTAGCCCAAAAGATAACGTAGCGGTGGCGTTAAAACCGTTGTCGAAAGGTCAAGAAGTTTTAGGGGTTTTTGCACAGCAAGACATTCCGGAGGGGCACAAAATCTCGCTTGAAACGATAAAGACGGGGAAAGATGTTGTGAAGTATGGGTTTCCTATCGGCACGGCAACGGAAGATATTCAAGTCGGAAGCCACGTACATACCCACAACGTCAAAACGTCTCTCGGCGAACAGATGACATATTCATACAACCCCACTAAAACAACACTTGAAACTACATCCCCCAAAACGTTTAACGGATATTTGCGTGACGATGGGCGTTGCGCCATTCGCAACGAGGTCTGGATAATCCCGACCGTCGGGTGTGTCAACGGAGTTGCGGAGCGTCTGGTTAAGCTAAACGAAAACGACGTTGTGAAAAACAACGTCGAGGGGCTTTACGCGTTCCCACATCCTTATGGCTGTAGCCAGATGGGGGACGACCATGAACAAACAAAAAAACTTCTTGCGGCGCTTGCCCACCACCCAAACGCCGGCGGTGTGCTTGTTTTGGGTCTTGGCTGTGAAAATCTAACAATGGAACAGTTTAAACAAGAGCTTGGACAATATGACGAAAATCGTGTCAAGTTCCTAGTATGTCAAGAGGTTGAGGACGAATTTTCAGCGGCGAAACAACTGCTTTTAGAGCTTCAGGGCTATGCAGACAAGTTTTCCAGAACGCCGATTTCGACAAGCAAATTAGTTGTCGGCATGAAATGCGGTGGAAGCGACGGGCTTTCGGGAATTACAGCAAACCCAACTGTCGGCGTTTTTTCCGATATGCTGATTTCATCGGGTGGAACAACCGTCTTGACCGAAGTTCCCGAGATGTTTGGAGCAGAAGCTATGCTTATGAACCGTTGCACAAACCAAAAGGTTTTCGACAAGGCGGTCGATATGATAAACGGATTTAAACAGTATTTTATAGACCACAATCAAGTTGTATACGAAAACCCAAGCCCCGGAAACAAAGAGGGCGGAATAACTACGCTTGAAGATAAATCTTTGGGTTGCGTTCAAAAAGGCGGAACTGCGCCTATTGTCGATGTGCTTGAATATGGCGACAGGCTGACGACACAGGGGCTCAACATGTTGAGCGGCCCCGGAAACGATCTTGTAAGCTCAACCGCAATGGCGGCGGCAGGCGCGCACCTAATTCTCTTCACCACAGGACGAGGAACGCCGTTTGGTTGCCCCGTTCCCACCGTCAAGATAAGCACAAATTCAAAGCTTTACGAAAAGAAAAAAAATTGGATAGATTTTAATGCCGGCGAGATTGTAAATGGTGACAGCATAGAAAAAACCGCCCAAAATCTCCTTGATTTCGTGTTGGAGATAGCGAGCGGAAAAGAGACAAAAACGGAGCAGTGTGGGTATAGAGAGATAAGCATCTTCAAAGGTGGAGTGACGCTATAGAATATTAAACGTCAAAGTGCATAGAAAAAATACAAAAGGAACAATAACATCTCTGTACACCCTGCCTTGAGGCGTTACAGTGTCAACTACGTTCAAAAAATGCACAAATATGGCGTTTAAAAAATGAACAAAAGTGGCGAAAAAAACACGATCAAAAACTACTGATTTTCATCAAAAAGAGTATTAATAATCTTCTGTTTTTGTTTCATAAACTCCTTACGTTCTTTAAGTCTGTAACTTTCACCCTTTATGTTAATAACGGTGCAATGATGTAGAATTCTGTCCAAAATAGCACTTGCAATAGTAAGGTCAGAGAACACTTCGTTCCACTGCGAAAACATCTTGTTAGAGGTTAGCACAGTTGTATTTTTCTCAT
>CAYJJR010000026.1:0-24035 GCA_964370565.1 uncultured Oscillospiraceae bacterium
CGGGGGACAAAGGGGGAGAGTCGAAACTCCCCCTAGTCCCCTGACAAAAAAACGCACTTCGGATTATTTAACATTTACTTAATATATAGTTTGACATTGCTGAAATTTATACTTAAACTTTAAAAACATTTAGTTTTTTTTATTGTTTACAAAATGAACACAATTAAAAAAGTAATATATATTGATTGTGTATTGTAAAAAGGTTAAAATATAACGAGAAATAAAAAGGGGTAGCAAAAAAATGGAACTGATGAAATATTGTTTTAACGAAATGCCTAAGGGCGAAAAAGACATGCTTGATGTTATGTCAAAAGAAAATGCAAACAGTGCATTGAAATTTCACAAAAGCATACCGGGATATCAACCGACTCCGCTTACAAACCTTAAAAGACTTGCAAGCAAACTTAACGTAGAGCATTTTGCGGTAAAAGACGAGTCATATCGCTTTGGGCTCAACTCGTTTAAGGTGCTTGGCGGGTCATATGCGATGGCAAAATATATAGCGGAAGTTTTAGGTGTAGACATATCAAAACTTGATTTTAACACGTTGATTTCGGCCGACACAAAAGACAAGATAGGGGATATCTCGTTTTATACCGCAACGGACGGTAACCACGGCAAGGCTGTGGCTTGGGCGGCAAGAAAACTTGGGCAAAAAGCGTTTGTTTTTATGCCAAAAGGAACATCTAAAGCGCGCCTAGACAACATACTTGCGGAGGGTGCTTTTGCACAGATTGAACAATTTAATTACGACGAATGTGTAAGAAAAGCTGCCGCCGAAGCCGCTAAAGTCAAAAATGGGGTTGTCGTTCAAGACACAGCTTGGGAGGGATATCAAGACATTCCTTCTTGGATCATGCAAGGCTATGGCACAATTCCGAAAGAAGCGGACGAGCAGTTTAACGAGATGTATGGCAACGCTCCTACCCATGTTTTTGTGCAAGCCGGAGTGGGTTCTTTTGCGAGTGCTGTACAAGGATATTTTTCAAATCAATATAAACAAAACTGTCCGAAAGTCATAGTCGTTGAAGCGGATGCGGCAGATTGTTTCTATAAAGGGGCAGTTGACAAAAGCGGAAAATCAAAGATTGTTTCGGGCGAAATTTCGTCTATAATGGCGGGTCTTGCTTGCGGAGAACCCAACACAATCTCATGGGAGATACTTCGAGACAACGCAACATGTTTCGTGTCCTGTCCCGACTGGGTTAGTGCTTTTGGAATGCGTGTTCTTGCGGCGCCGATTAAAGGCGACACAAATATTGTTTCGGGCGAATCGGGAGCTGTTCCTGCCGGAACTGCTGTTGCAATTATGCTTATGGATGAATACAAAGAGTTGCGAGAGGGTCTTTGTCTTGATGAAAATTCAAGGGTGCTTTGTTTCTCGACAGAGGGGGACACCGACCCCGAGATGTACCAAAAAATCGTTTGGACAACGGAGTGGAACGGATGATGGATAAAGCAACATCAATTGGAATTATAGGCGGAGCAGACGGCCCAACAGCAATATATTTGACCTCATCAATTGGTGGATTTGGTTGGGCAATACTTGGCGGTTTGTTGGTAGTTGCCGGAGTAGTTTTGTATTTTATAATTAAAAAAATAGCAAAAATAGATAAAAATAACTAAAATAATTGGCGAATTGCACAAGTTGAGTGTTTGTCAAAATTCAAATTTTTGTCAATGAATGTATTTTATTGAGTTTGTTTGCTGTGCGTTTGGAAATAGTTTGCGTAAGAAGAAAAAATAATTGTGATTTTTTAGAGATAAGACGTAGATTTCGTTAAATTTATATGTAATTCAAACGTTGAAACTGGAAAAAAATGAGAATACTGTTGGTGTTTTTTAAAAAATTAAGTTTTAAATGTGAGCAGAAAGTTAAGATTATTGTATAAAAAGACGAATAATCAAAAAATTTTTTAGCTAAACAACCAAATTTACTTTTTGCTAATATATTTTTGAAAAATAGAAATAGAAATGTTTTTAAATGTGTGGTATAATTCAAATTACTGTAAATTTGATATTAAATTATTAATTAATTTATAACTTTTTAGTTACGAAGGGGTGAGAAGATATAGGAAGTTTTAGTATTTTATTAATCTCAGCGATTATTGTATTCGTTTATTCTTATATGATTTTTGCCTTGGTATCGATAATATCGGAAAAAAGAAAGTTTAGCAATATAACTGCGTATATTTTTAGCTCTATAAATGCTGTCGGTTTTTGTTTTTACATTCAACATGTCGATAGAGTTTTGATGGTGCATTATATCTACATGATAGCCGTTTTTCTTGTCCAAGCCGCTGTTTTGTTTAAATGTCATTTTCGCGGATTAAACACGATAATACTTGGAACGCTTTTGCATTTATTTGTGTTGCGCTCTATTGTTGTTTCGGTTCTATCGATGATTAACACAGTAAGCCCGGCTGTCTATCTTTATAACCATGCAAACTTATGGGCAACTACGGTAGTAGCTTTTGCGCTTAATATTGTTACGATGTTTGTGTTTGTGAAGTTGTTTTCAAAAGCGTATATAAGGATAATTTCGGATAACAGAGAGTTTATAACCGGAGTTTATTTTTTAACACTGCTTGTCACGGTTTACATGTGTTTCAATTCACACATTTTCTATACAAGCTTTGACACAGACATAGCTTTCCAACAGTTATTAATAGCTGTAACGATGATTACGGTGTTTTATATTTCGTTGGCACAGATTATTAGAATTATAAATCTACATGGATATAAAAGCAAAACGGAAGAGCTTGAGGACAAGATTAATAAAGACAGAGTGTTTAAATATGCGTTGTTTAACCTTGCAGACATTGTGTGCGAAATCAACTGTAGCGCCAATGAGGTTCAGCGGCTTTTGTTTAACGGAAACGAAATAGATATTGAAAATCATAGGGATTTCTCGAAACAACTTGAATGGCTTAAATTAAAATATATCAGCCCAAAAGATATTAATGAAATTGAAAAGATAAGCTCAAATAGAATAATCAAAGAGTTTGAAAAAGGAAACACAGACATTACGTTGGATTTTAGATCTTTAAAGATTACGTTTAAAGAACAAGCGCCGTATTTTGAGGTAGACCCAAAAGAATATACATGGTATAGAATTCGTTCAAAAAGCGATATTGCACATCTAACAGGCGAGCTTATGGCGGTGTTTACTATTGACGAGATACAAGATGAAAAGGAAAAAGAGCTAAGCTTAAAGAAAAAAGCCGAAACAGACCCAATTACAGGCTCTTTAAACAAAGAAGGAGCACAAAGCAGGATTGATCAACATATGTCTTTAAATGGTATCGGCTCTTTGTTTATGTTTGACCTTGATAACTTTAAAGGTATTAACGATACTTTTGGTCATTCGTATGGAGATTTTGTGCTTTGTGATGTCTATAAGAACATAAGCGAATTGTTCCGTCCGTATGACATTGTTTCAAGAATTGGCGGAGATGAGTTTATCGTCTTTATGATTGGAACTATTGATAAAAAGGTTATAACCAGAAAAGCCGAGGCTATGTGTAGCTTGATAAGCAAGTCATATGTGGGAGAAGGCGGGGTTGAAGTTGCGGTTTCGGGAAGCATAGGCGTAGCAATTTCACCGCAAGACGGAAATAATTACACAGAACTTTTTAACGCAGCGGATCTTGCGATGTATCATTCAAAAAATCACGGAAAAAACAGTTTTACGTTTTACAGCGAAAACCTTAATAAACCCATACCTAAGCAATATCAATAGGGATTTAACTATTAATGCAAACAGGGAACAGTCGATGTAGTTACCAAGATGAGCTAAAATTTACTCATCTTGTAACGACAAAAACGGTTCCCTTTTTTATGTGCATATAAATTAATGACAGAGTTTGATGACCGTGTTAAAAAACAAGAATTTCACAAAAAAGAATTTGATTAACTGTATCTTTTTTTATAAAGATGCACAGATAAAAACATTGAACAAACCATAAATGTTAGTGCAAAAATAAGCACAAACAAAAGAGAAAAATTTGAAAAATTTAAACTAAATGATCTGTTTGAATATGCAATTAAAGCTACTCCCGAACCCATTAAAGCCCCAAGTAAAATAATTATCACCCTTGCTTTTTCAACACCGAACTTTATGATAAAAGGCAGATAAAACGAAATTATCATAATCGAAAGTAGCATTCCGACAAAAGGTGTTAAAGTGAAAAATATCGGTGTTGATTTTATGAAAAACATATTTGAAAAAAATGTTAGTATCGAAACAAAAACATACATAAAACCTGTTGCAAGTATACCCAAAACGTATTTGCTTAATACAATATGTTCAACCGAAAGAGGAAGCGCCATGCAATAATCGTCCCAATTGGTCTGTTGGTCGTATGCGATTGCAGAAATCGGCAACAGTGCGCCTATAACATACAAAAATGTTGTGGTCAAGTCATTAGTGTTTAAAACAAGGAATGCAGTAGCTAAAACAAAAAACTTTAGATATTGTTTTTTGATAACCAAAAAATCTTTAATAATTAATGCTGTCATTTTGAACCCTCCTTTGAAAGAAACAAAATTAAATCTTCAAGAGAAAAATGCTCTGACCGAAAAGCCGAGGAAACCAAGTTTTTTTGCACAAGAAGATCAAAGCCATAAACTTTTTCAAACTTTGCGACTATTGCGGACGAGGGTACAGACAAAAATTCGTCATGATTTAGTTTTAATAAAGAATATTTTTCAAGCAAAATATCTTTTTGTTCGCAAAAAATAAGCTTTCCATCCTTTATAAATACGATATAATCACAAATCTTTTCAAGGTCGCTTGTAATGTGTGACGAGATTAAAACCGAGTGATCTTCGTTCCGTGTGAATTCGTTTAATATGTCGAGGATTTCCTCGCGTGCTACGGGGTCAAGCCCGCTTGTCGCCTCGTCCAGTATAAGCAGCTTTGCTCCGTGTGATAAGGCAACAGCGATAGAAAGTTTCATGCGCATACCTTTGGAAAAATCTTTAAACTGCTTTTTGGCAGGCAGATTAAAGTTTTTTAAATATTCAAAAAACTGCTCACAACTCCAATTTTTATAAACACGCTTCATAATTGCATTGATATTGTTTGGGGTTAAAACCAATGGGAAGTTTGCCTGGTCAAAAACAAACCCTATGTCCTGTTTTACATCGGTAAAAGATCTATCATTATTGTTTATACCAAAAATTGAAATCGTTCCTTTTGCTTGCTTAATCGTGTTTAAAATTAGTTTTATAATCGTAGTTTTTCCGGCACCGTTTTGACCTATAAGTCCCAAGATATAACCTTTTGGAAGGCAAAACGAAACATCGGATAACGAAAAATCGGTATATGATTTAGATAGATTTGATACATTTATTGCATCTGTTTGAAAAGACATCCTCTAATCCTCCTTTGATAAAAAATTATACATTTCTAAGACCTGTTGTTTTGAGATGTTGAGATTTTTTGAAAGTACTATTATCTTTTTCATGTATTCCTCAATCTCTTTGAGCTTTGTCTCGCGAACAAGCTCGATGTTTTTTTCCGCAACAAACGAACCTTTGCCGGTTACGGAATAAATAAACCCGTCGTTTTCAAGTTCGTCATATGCGCGCTTTGTGGTTATGGCGCTGATTTTAAGGTCTTTTGCAAGGTTTCTTATCGACGGCAAAAGTTCGCCGCTTTTAAGTTCCCCCGAAATCACGGCGTTTTTAATCGCCTCGTAGATCTGTTCGTATATGGGGCGACCGTCTGCGTTGGATATAATTATGTTCACCTTTCACCTCCGACAATAGTGTATATATTCAATATATACACTATATACTTTATTTTTTGAAAAGTCAATAGTTTTTAGTATTAAAAAAATGATAACAGCATATGCATAGATAAAAAAGGAGTTTTTGTTTTATGCTGTTTAACAAACGCTTATTGATATGTTTAGCTATTTTAACAACGATGGTTTTTGTTTCGTGTAGATATTATAAAAATGTCTCAACGATGGCAAACGACTTAAGTGATACGGATTTTTTGGTTCAACAAGATGAATTTACAGAAACATTTTTTAATATAAATAAACAGGAAGATGAATTTATGGTAGCTGTTTGGGTTAGCTATCTTGATATATCCGGATTGCTTTCGGACATGAGCAAAGAGAGTTTTGAACAAAACCTTGACGAGATGATAGAAAACTTGAAGTCAATAGGAGCGACCGACATATTTTTTCATGTACGGGCGTTTGGAGATGCTTTTTATAACTCAAAGATAGTGCCGTCTGCGTTTGGGGTTACATATCCCGAAAAGCAAAACGACGTAGATTATTTTAGAATAGTTGTGGAAAAATGCAAAAAAAATAATATCAAAATACATGCATGGTTAAACCCTTTTAGATTAAGTAGTTCGGCGGCTGAACAAAACGTTGATTATATTAATTCGCTCAAAACGGAGTATGGCGAGATAGTTGCTACCGTTGAACAGCGCTCTTTCATAAATCCTTCAAGCAACCACAGCGATGCTATTTTTTCGGAAATAGTTCTGGAAATCATCGAAAACTACGATATAGACGGAGTTCATATAGATGATTATTTCTACCCTACGACCGACGAAAATTTTGACAACATGTTTTTTGATGCAGAAAATTCGTCAAGAACTATTGGGGATTTTAGACGAGAAAGAATAAGCAGTATTATCGAAAAGGTTTATGATGATATAAAAGCGTTTAACAAGGATATAGTTTTTGGAATAAGCCCGGACGGCTCAATCGAGCGAAACTTTAACACACATTATCTTGATATAAGCGGTATGCAGGCGGTTGCAAACTATTCGGATTATTTTGCTCCCCAGATATACTATGGCTTTTTAAACGAAACAAGTCCGTTTGAAGCTATTCTTAAAGAGTGGCAAGATATCGTAAAGATCAAAGATCTTATAATTGGAATTGCTTTTTATAAAGTTGGGGTACAAGATGAGTTTGCCGGAAAAGGGGTCGACGAGTGGAAAGTTGACCAAGACATCATAGTTCGTCAAATCGACATGGTGCGAAAGGCCGGTTGCGAGGGGATAGCTTTTTTCAGATATGATTCTTTGTTTAATCCCGAAAACGAGGTAGAAGCGGTGGTTTTAGAAACTTTAAATAGTGTTAAGGTAGCGTTAAATGAAAAATAATAAAAAAAATATAAAACATAAATCCGGTTTAACGGCAGAGTTTTTTTGCTTACAAAGTTTACAGATTAAAATTTCGATATTTATCTTTGCGGAGTATCTTGTTATAAAAATGTTTTTTCCAAGTTTATACTTAAATCTTAAAACGATATACTATATGGTAGAGTCTACAACAGAAGAGGTGTTAGCTATCGTATCAGGGCTTGCGTTATGATAGATTTTAAAGTTAACGGAATTAAAATAGGGTTTTCAATATGGTTTTTAGCCGTCTTGTTTTTTCTGACTATAAATAAAAACACCGAAACATTTTTGTTTGCGGTGTTTATTCTTGTTCACGAAATGGGGCATGTTTTGGCGATGTACATATTTGACGTAAAGCCTGATGAATTGAATTTTCGTTTCGGAAGAATTGAGATTGTTAAGCGAAATAACGTTATTACTTTTTATAAAAACATTGGTATCTACTCGGGCGGAATTGTTGCAAACTTGTTTTGTATAGTGTTTCTTTTGTTGTTCTTTCCAAATGCTACACAAGCGATTTCTGTTAACTTGTTTCTTTTGCTTTTTAATTCAATCCCGGCAGGGGATTTTGATGGAGGAAACATAGTTTCGGAATTTGTTAAAAAACAAGTTGGCTCTCTCGACAAAGCAGAAGGGTTCTTAAATAAAACAAATCTATTGTTTGGCGGTTGTTTTTGCGTAAGCGGAGTAATTTTATTTTTTTATAATAAGACAGCAATAATGGTGTTTTTGATTGGTATCTATTTAATTGTTAAAGAAAAATTTAAAAAAAATATATAAAATCAAATAAATATGTTTGTTTGAGTGATAATATCATGATATTATGTATATAAAGGGTTTGGAGGAAAAAGATATGCAACAGACAGTGGTTGAGTTTATCAAAAAACATGACATATATTGTGACGCAAATACAAGATATATTGATCTTGTAAGCGAGATAGGCGAACTTGGAAAAGAACTTTTAAAAAGCAGTAACTACGGAGCCGAACAATTTTTTGCGACACACAGCACTGTCGAAGAAATCGGTGATTGTTTGTTTTCTCTTTTGGCGTTGTGTTCAACGCTTGGAATAGACGGAGAACAAGCGCTTAAAGGCGCGATATCTAAATATCAAAAACGTTTTGATGAAAAAGGCGAAATTTCATCAGGACGATAGTTTAAAAAAGAAATTAAGTTTGTAAATGAGATTTTCAAACATAAAAAATATAAAGGAGCAAAAATTTTATGAAAAGACGTGTCGGAATTTTAACAAGCGGTGGAGATTGCCCGGGGCTTAATGCAACAATTAGAGGGGTCGCAAAGGCTCTTTACGAAAGGATTGACGATGTTGAGATTGTCGGGGTTATAGACGGTTATCACGGGCTTATAAACAACGATGTGCGCGAGATGAAAAGAAGAGATTTTTCGGGAATTCTAACAACGGGCGGAACAATTTTGGGAACGTGTCGAACCCCGTATAAACTTATGAGGGTTGTCGAAGGCGACAACATTGATAAAGTTAAAGAGATGAAAGAGACGTATAAAAAAAATAAACTCGATTGTCTTTTAACGCTTGGTGGCAACGGAACCCACAAAACCGCAAACCTTTTGGCGTCCGAAGGGCTTAATGTAATAGGGCTTCCCAAAACTATTGACAACGATATTTTTGGAACCGACGTCACTTTTGGTTTCCATACGGCAGTTGACATAGCGACAGAGGTTATCGACCGAGTACACACGACCGCGTCGAGCCACAAAAGGGTTATGGTTGTCGAGATAATGGGCAACAAGGTAGGCTGGCTTACGCTGTATGCCGGAATTGCCGGTGGGGCAGATATTATCTTGATTCCCGAGATACCATACTGTGTTGAAAGCATAGCTTCGGCGATTGAAAAACGTGCTTCGAGAAAAAGTTCTTTTTCAATTGTTGCGGTAGCAGAGGGAGCTATGAGTTTGGAAGAGTCAAAGATGAAGAAAAAAGAACGCGCTTTGTATCGCGAACAAAACGGATTTACAAACATCTCAACTTCGCTTTCAAGGGATCTGCAAGCGAGGACAGGGTTTGAAACACGTGTCGTAATTCCGGGGCATATCCAAAGAGGCGGAAGCCCGTCGGCATACGACAGGGTTCTTGCGACAAGGTTTGGCGTATACGCAGCAAATCTCGTTGAACAGGGTATATTTGGAGTTACCGTCGCAATGAGTAACCAACAAGTTGTCGCAAATCCTCTTGCAGACGTTGCGGGAAAAACAAAGTTTGTTCCATTAGAGGACCAGATGATTGATGTTGCAAACAAAGTTGGGATTAGCCTTGGCAGTAGCCTTGGCAAATAGCCTTGCTACAAATAAAACTTGAAATATACAACGTTTTTATAATATAATTGTTAAAATAATAAATATAATTTGGAGGGAATGATGGAAAGTTATCTTTCTATGTCAAAGGAGCAACTCGAGCAACAACTTTTGGTAGAGCGCAAAAACTATGAGGCTTTTAAAGCAAAAAATCTTTCGCTTGATATGTCAAGGGGGAAACCGTGCAAACAGCAACTAGACCTTTGCGAAGATATGTACAAGATTGATTTTTCCGATGGATTTAATGATGCAAAAGGCGTGGATTGTCGAAACTATGGCATACTTGAGGGTATCCCCGAAGCAAGAGAACTTTTTGCCGATATTCTCGGAACAAAGCCACAAAACGTGTTTGTTGGCGGCAATGCAAGCCTTAACTTGATGTATGAAGTTATGTCAATAGCGTTTATAAAAGGAATGAAAGACAGCGAAAAGCCTTGGGGGAAACTCGATAATGTTAAAGTTATTTGCCCGTCTCCGGGATATGACAGACATTTTTCCGTGAGCGGTCATTTTGGGTTTGAACCGGTTGTTGTTCCGATGACAGAAAACGGCCCCGACATGGATATGATTGAACAGCTTGTGTCAACAGACGACAGCATAAAAGCTATCTGGTGTGTTCCTGTGTTCTCTAATCCCGACGGCATTGTGTATTCTGACAAAACGGTTGAACGCTTGGCTTCGATGAAAACCGCGGCGAAAGATTTTACAATTATGTGGGATAATGCATATGTTGTGCATAGCCTCGACGGCAACGTTCCAAAAATCCCCGAGATTATCTCGCTTTGCGAAAAGCACGGTAACAAAAACAGGGTGTATGAGTTCACTTCAACAAGCAAGATAACTGCGGCGGGCGCCGGCATTTCGGCGGTGGCATCAAGCGAAGAAAACATAGCGCATTTTGTTGCAACGATGAAGTTTGCGACGATAGGTTATGACAAGGTAAACCAACTTCGACACGCAAAATATCTTAAAAACAAAGACGGCGTTTTGTCGCTTATGAAAAAACATGCCGACATTCTTCGTCCTAAGTTCGAGGCAGTTATATCTATGCTTGAAAAAGAGATTAAACCTCTAGGCATTGCGGAATGGATTAACCCAAAGGGTGGATATTTTGTGAGCTTTTTCGCAATGGAAGGAACGGCTAAACGAATAGGGGAGCTTTGTAAACAAGCCGGAGTTGTTATGACGCCGGCGGGCGCGACCTATCCGGGCGGCAATGATCCGAAAAACAGCAACCTTCGCATAGCTCCGTCGTTCCCCCCTGTGTCGGAACTTGTGACGGCGTGTGAGCTTTTCTGTGTTGCAACGAAAATAGCGTCGCTTGAAAAGCTTTTGGAAACAAAGGAATAAACATAATATGAACACCCATAGTACCTTGTTATAGCGAAAAGTTTACAAGGTACTTCCTGTCGTTCGGTTTAAACTGTGGCGACAGGTGGGTGTTAAAAGAATGTAACAATAAAAGGAAATATAACTTGAACATCGGAATTTCGACAGCCAGTTTTTACCCCGGCACAATTGAAACCGCGATAGATTTTCTTGCAACAAAAAATGTGAAATATATCGAGATTTTCTTTAATACCTATAGCGAACTTAAACCGGAGTTTTTAAAAAAGATAAAGAAAAAACTTTTAGATTTTGACATTAATGTTGTGTCTATCCATCCGTTTACTTGCCAGATGGAACCGCTTTACTTTTTTTCCGAGTATAAGTCAAGGTTTGCAGATGGGATTGAACAGTATGAAATGTATTTTAAAGCGGCAAAGTTTCTTGGCGCAAAATATATAGTGCTCCACGGAGACTACAAAGGCTCGAAGTTAAGCTTTGAAACGGCAAGCGAGAGAATAAAATTTATTAACGATTATTCAAAACAATATGATGTTTCGGTGATTTTGGAAAATGTTGCGCGAAGCGAAAGTTCAAACAATAGTTATCTCGAGGGGATAAAACATAACCTTAAAGAGGAGATAGGTTTTGTGCTTGACATTAAACAAGCTATTCGTTCGGGACACAGCCCGCTTGAAGTGCTTGAAGTTATGGGGCAAAACACAAAACACATACATATAAGCGACTTCACCGACGAAAATGATTGTCTGTTGCCGTTTAAAGGTCAGTTTAATTTTGAAACTTTTTTTAAAAAGCTTTTAGAGATGAACTATGATGGATGTGTGATGATTGAAGTTTACAATGATTGTTATAACGAGTATAATGATATAGTTAATTCGCTTGAAAAAACCAAAGAGCTTTTAGATAGACTGGAGGAAAAAAACAGATGAAATGTTCTTTTTGTGGCTTTATAGACACCAAAGTAATAGACTCGCGCCCGACAGATGACGACAGCAAAATTAGAAGAAGGCGCGAATGTACCAAATGTGAAAATCGTTTTACAACGTATGAAGTAATCGAAACCGTTCCTATTATGATAGCAAAAAAAGATGGTTCCAGAGAACAGTTTGATCGAAACAAACTGTTAAATGGGCTTTTAAGAGCGTGTGAAAAACGCCATGTTTCGGTTGAAACGGTTGAAAAAGCTGTGGACGAGATAGAACAGAAACTCCAAAATTCTATGGACCGAGAGATCGATTCCGAGATTGTCGGAGAGCTTGCAATGGAAAAACTCAAAGAGATTGACGAAGTAGCGTACGTAAGATTTGCGTCGGTATACCGCAGATTTAAAGATATCAATACCTTTATGTCGGAACTTGAAGCTTTGCTTAAATCAAAAAACGGTGAACAATAACTAGTGGTCACCTAAAGTATAGTGTTAAAAATGGGGCGGTAACAATGTATTTATTTGAATTAATTCTTATGATGGTTGTAGGAACCTTGTTCTGTGTTTTTGGTTGGAAAATATGGAAGAAAGAGCAAATTGCTCTTATACACAATTATCACTACAAAAAAGTAAAGGAAAGTGATAAAAAAGCCTATACAACATTAATGGGAAAAGCAATGATACTAATAGGAGTAGGTATGTATCTAACAGGAATTATAGACTTTATAACTTTTACATTCTATGGCTGGATTGCATTTGGTGTGAGCTTTATAGGTGGTCTTATAATGATGGTATCAGCTCAAATTAAATATAACAAAGGGATATTCTAAAACGACCTGTATGAGCATTCGTTTGATATAAGCCATTTCACCACTATTAATGATTATCTAAATTAATTCAACACTTAAGGCACAAACCTTGCTTAATTGCTTGGTTTGTGCCTTGTTTAAATCGTTCTTATGCGAACATCTCTCGGTTGTGAACCGGTGGTTTTGTTATTGTCCCAACAACCTGTCAAAATCTTCGATAGGCATAGGCCTGTTAAAGTAGTAGCCTTGAACTACGTCGCAGTTTATCGACTTTAACAGGGCGACTTGTTCTTTAGTTTCTATACCCTCCGCGACGATGGTTAATCCGAGGTTGTGGCCAAGATCGATTATGCCTCCGACAACGATTTTGCCCGATTCGTCCGAGTTTAAGTTGGTGAAAAAGCTTCTGTCTAATTTAATAACATCAACTTTATAGTCTTTGAGCATTCCAAGAGAAGAATAGCCCGAGCCAAAATCATCGACCGAGACTTTAAACCCTAGGTTAGAAAATTTGATCAAGACGTCATTTAAAATATCTATATTTTCGATAACCGTCGTTTCGGTTAATTCGATTTCAAGATATTTTGGTGGAACTTCGTATTTCTTCGCGATTTCATTAAGTTCATGTACAAAATTCGGATTTTGAAGGTGTAGTCTTGAGAAATTTATCGAGATAGGAACAATAGATTTATTAAGATCTAAACGGTTTTTTAAGAATTTACAACTTACCTCAAACATATACTTGTCGAGTTGAATAATAAATTCGTTTTTCTCGAACAACGGTATAAACTCGCCGGGATAGATTGTGTTTCCGCCGGGCTCTATCCAACGAACTAAAGCTTCGGCACCAACGATTGTCTCGTCAACAAGTCTATGCTTAGGTTGTAAAAACACATTAAATTCATTAGTTATTAAGGCGTCTTTCATTCGGTTTGTAAGTTCGGTTAGCCTTATAAGATGTTTGTTGAACTTTTCGTCATAGTCCCAAACCGCCGTTCCGCTTTCGGCCCGTGCAAAACTATGGGCAAGGCTGACTTTGTTTACGATATTATCGATGTTGTTTTCTTCCGCTTCGATAAAATATCTGCCGTATCTAAAGTTAAATATATGTTTTTCAACTTCGGGAATGGTTCTTTTTAAGAATACATTAAATATATTTTTATTTAACAAAAATTCTTCGATACTATCATTTTCGGCAAGAATTATAAATTCATCCGTTCCAATTCTTGCGACATGTAATATATCGCTTTTTATTGTTAGCGCGGCTTTTGCCATTGTGCAGATTACTTTGTTTCCAACCTCAAAACCATAGACTTCGTTTATCGCCTTGAAGTTTGAAAGGTCACTTTTAATTAAAGAATAACGTTTTTTATCAAAGTTAGGTTTTCTGAGAAGATTGTCAACGTCAAGCTTGAACTTGATTAAATTTGAAATTCCCGTTAATTTATCATAGTACGCAACTTTTTCAACGGCTCTTATCGTGTTTCTGCGAGTAATTAAAATATAAACTATTAAAAATAAAAATGAAAATACTATGCATGCGCTTATCGACACCATCAAAACAACAATTCTGTCGACACTTTCGTTAATTGTGCTTTCTGAGATTTCAAAAAACAGCGACCAGTCTTCTATTCCAAGCGGAAAATATTGTCCAAATTTTCTGTCGTCGCCTATGCTAAAAGTAACACTACCTGTTTGTTGTTCTGAAAAATCGTTCAAAACTGATTTATAGCTTGCTCCGTCTTCAAATGTGGCAAATTGAAAATTTTCAAACGATATATCAAACGGATATGTGTGGACAAGGATATCGCCTTTGCCGTTAACTATCATGGACGAACCGTTATGATCAGCGGAATCTTGTAAAAGCGATGTTAGATAAAGTATGCTATATTCTGCCACAACAACGCCGGTGTATTCTCCTTCAAAATATATAGGGGCAACGACCGCCAAAACAGTTTTGTTTGAAAGTTTAGAATTATATATTCCGGTTGCTTGAACCTCGCCGCTTAAAGCTAGTTCGATGTATTTTTCGTTTGATATATCAACAATCTCACCGGTCGAAGAAAGGCCTATGCCGTCTATGTCGGCGACGATTATGTTCTCAATTGTATACATCCTCTTCCAACGCTCGAGATAATATTCAAATGTTTCGTTGTTGTGCCCTATATTTGTTGCAACGTCCGCCATTCCAACTACTCGGTCTTGGATGATTTGAAACATGAAAGAAAAAGCACGAGCTTCTTCAAACGACATGCTGTACAAATCGTTTTTTGCGGAGGTTTCAAATTCCTTTACAACAACATTATTAAAGCCAACAATAAAAACAATGTTAATAACTACGATGATGACTATAACAATAACTAAATTAATTTTTTTTGGTTCATTAACCATATACGGCAATCTCCGATAGCCACAAAAAAAACAAACCTTTTACTATTGTGAGGTATAGTTTTTATGTGATTTAAATTTATACTTACCTTATATAAATATACATTAAATAAGCATGAAAAGTCAACAAATAATTAGCAATATTAAATAAATCGATTAAAATTTGTTTTAAGTGAACCTAATGAATTGATTATACTGTAACATTTTGAAATGAAATCTGCAACATTGCCGTCTTCATCTTCTATAAGAAATTTTGCGGTCAAAGCTTCAAATTTAATTAAACTTATAATATCATGACCGGCAATGAAATGGTAGATATTACTTTGTTTTGTGAAGTGGTCGTAAAAGTCAAGAAACTGCTTTTGGGCAAGGTCTAATCTGTCGTTTTCGGCATGGTCGATTGCTATTTCAATTTGCTCACAATATTGATTGAACGAAACGTTCAAAAAAACCGTACTGGAAGCCATCACTACTAAAATAACTATTATTAAGGTTAGCGAAACCGCAATTCGGTTCATTATATCTCCTTTTTTATTATGTGTATATCGCGAAGTTCATTACATTCAAGAAGCAACACATCTTTCATAGAAGTGTTGTTTTTTTTGATTATATACTCTATCCATTCGGAGGTTACTTCAAGGAATTTCATACATTCTTTGTTTAAAGCTCCATCTATAACAATAGGCAAAAAAAGTTTGTCTTTTGGCATGTCCTCTTTTTTAAAAACGTTTATCTGGCCGGTGGATTCGATGATACCCAAAGCAACCTCACGTATATCAAGAATTTCGCTACTTCTTAAAGACTCCATAAGATCGTCGAGTCCTATTCTAAGCTCCTTTAAAAGTCGTTGGTCTATCTCGCCGTTTTTTATAATAACTAGATGTCTGCCCGAAATAAGCTTTGCAAAACGATTAAACTTAATTGATATTAGCGAGATAATAACTTCTGTGCTTACGATTAGAATAATCGGGAAAACCGAGATGAAAATAGGGATATCCGGGTTTTCGATAGGTAGCGAGGCTAGGTTTGAAACCAGTATAGTTGTAACAAGTTCACCGGGTTGAAGTTCGCCTAGTTGTCTTTTTCCCATCAAACGCATTGAAAAAATAACCAAAATGTAAACCAAGATAGTCCTGACAAAAAAAACAATCATATGTTAATTACCTTTAAAAAATATTTATGGTTATTTTGTCCACAAAAAGCAATAATATTTTAAAAGGCAAGTTGTGTACTTTCAGGTTAATAAAGTTTGAATTGTGCTAGACGTAAAAGTGCCTTAAACGTTGCCGCTCTAATGTGGGACATTGTTTCGCATTAATGAAAGGAATTATCATAAGTATGGAAAACAACAAACTCAATAAGTCTGCACAACAAAATTCTCAAACTATTATTGAACTTTGCGAGAAATCATCCGATGTTATAAGCAAAGAGGTTAAGATTGGGGCGGTTGATTGTTTTATGATGTGGTGTGAGGGCATGGTTAACCTTATACTTTTTAACGATACAATAATCCGGAAGATTATGGAAACACGAAACAAAACGTTTGAAGACGGCGAAACTGCGATAGACTATCTTTTAAACCATAATCCCGAGCTTATGGGTTCTTTCACGGTTGAAACGATTGAAGATGTTATTTTTATGATGATGACGGGTTGTGTTGTGGTTATCGCAGAGGGGTGCACAACCGCATTTGTGTTTCCGTGTCAAGGCTACAGCTTTAGAGGGGTGTCCGAAAGTTACAGCGAGCAAAACATAAGGGGGACAAGGGAAAGCCTTGTGGAGCCGTTAAGGGTTAACATAAGCTTAATAAGAAGACGGATTAAAAGTGAAAATCTGGTTTTTAAAATTTTTAAGGTTGGAAAGGTTAGCAGAACGGAAATTGCAATAGCCTACCTTAAAAACAGAGTTTCAACCGAAGTTATACAAAGCATTGAACAGAAACTTTCAAACGTAAACATAGAACTTGTGTTAGAAAGCGGATTTCTTCAACCTTTTTTGGAACAAAAAAAATATTCTATATTCAGCTCGATTGGATACTCCGAGCGACCGGATACCATTTGCGGAAAGTTAAGAGAGGGAAGGGTAGCGGTAATTGTTGACGGAACACCGTATGTGTTGATTTTGCCGTATCTTTTTTCGGATAATTTCACATCGTTTGATGATTACACTAGCAAACCGTACTACACAACGATGATAAGGCTAATAAAATATATTAGCTTTATAATATCGTTTACCCTGCCTGGAGTATACCTTGCTTGTCTTTACTACTACCCCGAGATGATACCGCAAAAACTTATATACAATATATATTCAAGTCAAAATTTTATAGGGATACCGCTCGTTGCAGAGGCGCTTTTTATTCATTTTATATATGAAATAATAAAGGAAGCCGGTCTTCGTTTGCCAAAACCAATTGGGCACACAATTAGTTTGGTCGGCGCGTTGGTAGTTGGAGAAGCGGCAACAACGGTAGGAATAGTAAGCCACCCAATGCTTTTAGTCGTGGCGTTAAGCACGATAGCGGCATTTCTTGCGCCCCAGCTTCAAAAAGCGTCGTCCTACCTTCGGGTTATATATATAATAGTTGGGTTTGTGTTTGGCGCTTTTGGGCTTGTTGTGTTGTCGGCATTTGTTCTTTTAAACATATGTTGCCTTGAATCATACGGAACCCCTATTTTAACTCCTTTAAGCCCGTTTAAAAGAGTTTTGTTTAAGGACGGAATATTGTTTAAAGGATGGAGAACGTTTGCCAAAACGAAATCTAACTATATCGAAACAAATAAGGGAGAACAAAAATGACAAAAAAAGGGCAGGTTTCGACGATACAGTTTGTATCGATGTCAGGGGTTTTCTGCATGTTTTCTCTTATATTTTCGTATGAAATTATAACAACCGTTTCGGTAATTATAGAAACGGTTGTATCAGCGGTTGTAATTGTTTTAATTAACAAAATTTTAGGCAAACTCCAATTTGAACAAAAGTTTAAAAAACAAAAAGCATCCGAAATAAGTTTAAATAAAATTATTTCGTTGGCATTTTCGGCGGTGTTTATTGTAACGGCGGTTATGTTTTTTTCGAGATATACTAAGTTTATCTTAGATTTTGAACCGACCGGAATAAAAGGTACAATTATTTTAATAGCTGTGATAGCCCTTTTGTGTTACGCCAATTCTTTGGGACTTGAAAGTAAAGGCAGGTTTTCCTTTGTGTTCGTTTTGTCGTTTGTTTTGTTTTTTGCTGTTATGTTAATAACCAACATAAACATGTTTGATATCACAAAATTATCAAGCAATATAAATCTTAACGGCAGGATATTTGGGTCTTATTTAACGGTGTATTTTATTTATTTCTTTTTAAAACAAAACATTAAACCCGGTAACAAACAAACGTTGACATCTTTTGTTGTTTTCGGATGTTTGCTTTTAATATCGATTGCGGCATATACAGAATTAACGCTCGGAAAGGTTCAAAATCTCGGAAGATTTCCGTATCTAGATGCATTTAAAATCGGTGGTATATCGTCACTTATAAATATAGATGCTGCCGTGTTTTCGCTTCTTGCATTTTGTGGATTGGTGGCTGTTATATTTCTGTTTGAAGCCGCTCGAAGTATAATAAAAACTACTCTAAACAACGAAGTATTTGCCGAGATTATTCCGTTGTTGCTAATTATATCAAAAGTAGTAAAATAACGGGAAGTGAGTTGTAAGATGAAGTTTATCAAAACGGCGTTAATGTTAGCAATATCCTTTATTCTGTTTTGTTCTTGCGGTTTAAACAACATTAATATTTCGGGAGAAAAGACAGTTGTTGCAATAGGAGTAGATTATCAAGACGACCAATATAAAGTTTCGACAGTTGTGTTTTCAGCCAACGTGCCAAACGATTTTTCGGCAAAAGAAAATTTTGAATACAGCGAAGCGCAAACTGATACTTTAATACAATCTTTTAACGAAATAAACAAACAAAACTTAAACAACCTTTTTTTCAAACAGAACAAAGTGTTGATTTTGGGAGAAGGAATGGATCAAGAGGTTATGATTGAAGCTGTGGAATACCTTGTTCAAAATAAATATGTAAACGCAAACACTAATGTTTTTAACGCAAAAAATGCGTCGGAGGTTTTAAAAAATGAACAAGGCGAAGCGTTAAACATTGAAGATTTCAATAAAATGCTTTCGACAAGGGCGAAAAGCGTAGATTTTGAATATCCTGTCTATAGTCTTTTAAACAGCATTGAAACAAAAAGCGAGATGATTTTTTTGCCGTTTATCGAAGTTTTAAAGCAAGATAGTCAACAGTCGGACGACAGGGTAAAAATAGAGAGTTTGTCGTTTTACAAAGAATTTGAATTTGTTCAAATTTTAGAAGAACGGCAAAACAAAGCGGTATTAGTTGTAAACAATAGATTGACCGGGCTTGAATTCACCGAGGTTATCGACGGAAAACAAAATGAAATTTTTCTAAAGGATATCAAGTGTGAAATGTTGCCCGATTACTATAACGAGGAAATAGTTGTTTCGATTAAGGCTGTTGCAAAGACGGCGATTGGAGTTTTGGCGGTTTCAAAGACAGAGCAACAACAAGTGGTAAATCTTTCTGAAAAATATATCGAACAGTTGACTTTAACATACTTTGATTTTCTTATTTCAAATAATATTAAAGACGAGGGGGATATGAAATTTTTCTTGAATTTGATAGACAAAAACAAGTATAAGGAATTAACGATGGAGGATATTATAAAAGGCGGAACAGTTAAAACAAAGGCTGACGTCAGTTATTATTAACATGAATTAGGCCTTTTGATAAGGCGCACGCGCGTTTCGCCTAAAGGCGAAACAACCTCCCCGAACACAGCTTTTAAAATTACATGCTGTGTTCGGGGAGGTTCCTCACGAATGTGAGGGCGCGTGCGCATCATTGATCATTCGATTTTTCTTTAAGAGGCTTAACGTTTCCTTTTTCGTCTACGACTTTAATGCTTTCGAGTTGTGCCCTTGCGTTTCCAACGGTAGCGTCGATATATTCGCGGCGAAGTTTAGCTTGCTCTTGTTTTTCTTCGTCTGTAAGACCTTGTTCGGTTCGTGATTTTCTCGCGAGTTCGTTAATTCTTTCGATAGTTTGTTTAAGCATATTATATTTATCCTTTTTAAAGTTTTTAATTATTTTATCCAATAGTATGTAGAATTTAATTATATCACAATGTTTTTGTCAATAAAAGTTGTTGTGTATTAAAAAAAATGGTATAGTAAATATTAAATTAATATATTTTCAAGGTTGAAGTTTGAGATGTGCTTTCAAACTTCAACCTTGAAAAGGGTGGAGATAAAGATGATAGTTTTATATTTACTTTTGGCAGTTCTAGTGGTTTTTTTATCAATTATTGTCGCTAGAACGGTTATGTTTAAACCGTTTGAAACAGATGTACAAGACGGCGAAACAATCGAGATCGATAAAATTTCCGCAGTTGAAGCGTTAAGGGAACTTGTTCGATGTAAAACGGTGTCCTACAATGACAGGAGTCAAGAGGACGACCGAGAGTTTGACAAGCTAACTAACTTAATCCCGAAATTATACCCAAACGTAGCAGATACATGCGAGGTTAAACGTTTTGACGGCAGAGGGTTGCTTTATAAATGGAAAGGAAAATCAAACGAAGCTCCGCTTGTTTTGATGTCACATTATGACGTTGTGCCGGTTAACCAAGAGCTTTGGGAGATCGAACCGTTTGAAGCAATTTTAAAAGATGACAAAGTTTTTGGTAGGGGAACTCTTGACACAAAATCCACGTTAAACGGAATTCTATTTTCCGCAAATCAACTTATAAAACAAGGTTTTGTTCCGCAAAACGACGTTTATCTTGCGTTTTCGGGAAGTGAAGAGGTAAGCGGAGAGGGAGCGCCTAAAATAGTTGAGTATTTTGAACAACAGAAAATTGTCCCCGGTCTTGTAATAGACGAAGGCGGGGCGGTTGTTGAGGGGGTTTTCCCGGGGGTTAAAGCTCGTTGTGCGCTTATAGGAATTGCGGAAAAAGGAATGGTAAACCTTAAATACACAACAGTTTCTTCGGGTGGCCACGCTTCTGCGCCCCCTCCGATAACCCCGATAGGAAAGTTATCCGCTGCGTGTATTAAGGTTGAAAAAAATCCGTTTAAAGGGCATGTAACAAAACCTGTTGCAGAGATGTTTAATGTTCTTGGCCGACATTCAACATTGCTTTATAAAACAATCTTTGCAAACCTTTGGTGTTTTAGCGGAGTACTTGATTTGTTTTGCCGCAAATCGGGCGGAGAACTCAACGCCCTTGTAAGAACCACAATTGCTTTTACCCAAATGGAGGGGAGTAGTGCTCGCAACGTCTTGCCCCCAAAAGCCCACCTTGTTTCCAACATAAGAATTAATCCGGCGGACAGCGTGAAATCGGTTGTTGAAACGATAACAAACACGATTGATAATCCCGACATAAACATAGAAATAATAGAGGGGGCAGAGCCTAGCCGTATCTCAGAAACTAATTGCGACGCTTGGCAAAAGGTTACTAAGGCTGTGGCTCAAACATGGCAAGGTTCGATTGTTGCGCCATATCTAATGGTGCAATGCTCCGATAGTCGTCATTATGGTAGAATTTCAGACAAAGTATATCGTTTTTCGGCAATGGAGTTAACGGCACAAGAACGAAAGACAATCCACGGAAACAACGAGTGTATAAGAACTGATTCAATTGTAAAGGCGGTTGAATTCTTCACAAGAATAATAAAAAGCTGTTGAAAATCAATATCTAAAAAATACAGGGAACGGTCTTTGTGTTCCGAAAAAGTGGTTGAGTTTCACCCTTGACGGAATAACGTTGACCGTTCCCAATTTGTATTATTTTTTACTTAACTATATGATTTTATAGTTTTCTAATAAATTTCTTTCTGTAAAAGTTAACATAGGAATATATAAGTCGCGTGAAAGCTATGTCATAGAGTATAAACGTTATGTTCCCTAAAACCATAAGCCCGACAAGCATTAAATTAGAATATTGTTCAAGTTCCTGTCTTATAACAGGGAAAACAAAGACAAACAACAATAAAGAGTATATCAAAGCTATACTGGCGTTGCAAAAAATAAGTTTTGCTATCCATTGAACAGTTGTTGGCTTTAGCTTTGATTCGATAAAGTATTTTACTATCGGAAACAAACCGAAAAACAAGATGAACATAAATGCCAATTCTTTATCCGGAACAATAAAAGCGCTTAAAATCGAAATTGCAACATAAACAACAACAGCAAATTTAACGCCGTATTCGATAACGAAGAAAAAAATACATATCGACGCAATTGCCGGCACGGCAAACGTTGCAAACGGAATGATCGAACCGAAAAGCATTATTGTTACGGCTAAAGAGGAGAGAATTCCGCCGAGAACGGTTTTAAAGCTTTTTTCTTTCATACGAAACTAGCAACCGCCACCAAGACAGTTGCAAAGACAGTTAGCACAAAGCATACTTGTGCAAACGTCGCAACCGCTACAAGCCATCATTTGCGGAGCGTTGTTATTGTATCCGCCACCCGTTCCGTAAGGGTTGCCGTAAGGCGAACCGCCGGGGCCTTGATTGCGCATTGTGTTGATGCTTTCTAAAGCTTGTTTATATTCGCTGTTGTATGGGTCAGAGGAGACCGCGTTTGTGTAATGTTTTTTTGCTTCGTCTATCCAACCTTTTGCGTACATGGTTTTACCCATCAAAAAGCTCCATTCGGCGTTGCGACTGTTTCGCTCGACTTTTAAAAGGAGATCTTCTGCCACTGGAATTCGGTTTTGAGCAAGCAAACTTCTAATGTAGTTTGCATCAAAAGCGTTAGATGTTGCGGAAGAACTACCGGTTGCTGAACCGTCGGAAGAACCGCTTGCAAAGTTGCTTGCATCTTTTGCTTTGCTTGCGTCTTTGCCAAGCCTTTTTTGTGCCATAATTTCGTCATAGGCTTGGTCAATTGACTTCATCTTTGATGCCGCAAGATCGGCAAGGGGATTTCCGGCATAGTTGTCGGGCGCGTATTTAACCGCGAGTTCTTTGTACGCAGCTTTAACAATTGTTTCATCGCTGTCGTTTGGTATGCCTAGAATACTATATGGATTGGGCATTAATTTTTTTTCCTTTCTTTTTTGCCCCGAGTTGTTTAATCGACTCGGGCATTCCTAAAAATATTATGTTGTCAATAATCGGCTTAAGAGAGTTAATCTCAAGCAAATTATATGTTTTTGCTATTTCACAGTTTATTATGTTCAACTGTGGGCGATAGTCTAAAATAATGTTTTTAATTGTTTCGCTATCTGTGTTTTGGTCAAGTGAATTTGAATATATAAGCGGATTAAAGCTGTTCGATTTAATATCTTGCTCAAGATCGTCAAGCATATCGGAACAATATACATATTTTCCGGTGTAATATCCAAGCCGGAAAAGAACCCTTTTTTGCTCTTGGTCGGACGAAACCATCTCGAAAAGCTTTCCAAGACAATAGGAAGTAGGTTCGGCGGCTTTGTCGGCAGAACTTTCATTTTGTTTTTCAATTAAAGTTTGTTCGATTGAACAGTCTTTGATTAGTCTGTCGATTTCCGGAAAAAGACGTTTTGCTTTTGCAAAAGATAACTGTAAACCAAAATAAATAACTGAAGATAAAATTTTCTTTAATATCTTTTCATCTTTTATGTCGTCCAACAGTTTGTAACGAACACTTAAAATCGAAGCACAAGCGACAAGAGAAAGAAGGTCGTTTGATTTTACCATGGCTTTTTTTGAAAGTGGATTTGTTGTGCAACGTAAGGTTGTAAATTTATCGGGCTTTTGCGAAATAGCCACCGCGACAAGTGCCATAAATGTAAAATCATAGTTTAACGTTGCTTTTGCAAATGGCCCTAGGTTTTTAAGCTCTTTGCAAACCGAGCAGTAGTATGCACGGTAGTAATCGAGTTCCTTAACCTTTAGTTCGCATTTTTTCGGAACAACATATCCAAACATATCTTCCTCAAATCTAAATTTAACTGTACATAGTTATTATAGTACAATGAAACTAAAATAGCAATATTTTTAGTTTC
>CAYJJR010000027.1:0-23924 GCA_964370565.1 uncultured Oscillospiraceae bacterium
AATTATCGATAATTTTATCTACAACAGAGCCTTTTTGAACAGATTCCATGCTTTGTGCGATTATTGTATTAGTAGCCATCTATTCTCCCTCTGTCACAAATATTGTTTACAGTAAATTTACATCATACGTAATACGTTCTACGTATTTTTGTTATCGACATTATATTACAGCGTCAAACGTAATGCAATAGCCTTTCTTCAATTTCGTTCAACTACACAAACTACAACATTGATATTTGTATAAATTCGCCTACTAAATTTATCGAATTCGATTATATATGGCAGTTTTAGATAGTTATTATTACTCATTTTCCGTGATAGGTTGATTATTTGCAAGCTTGTTATAATACTGTTATATATTTTGTAACTGCTTTGTCTTGCAAATTTCTAAGTTTTATGATAGTCTAACCGACATAGACAAAACACATCTTGTTCCACAACGTCAAAGGTAGGACGTACTATATTTAATCAGAGGTTACACGGAGGTTACCATGGGACTTTCTCTCGCACTTCTTGAACAGATTGGAACACTTTTTTTAATGCTACTGTGTGGATATGCTTTGGCGCGCTTTGGCATTGTAAAGCAATCGGAATGCGGAGTACTTTCAAAAATAAGTGTGTATATCTTTATTCCGGCTCTGCTTTTGGCAAGCTTTTTAAGCGAAAATAACAAGGTTAAACTCGAAGGAATGATTATAGCGGCAGTTCTTGCCATTGTTGTACATATAGTGTTTTTGGTTTGCACCGCTATAATCTCAAAGATTACAAAGCTTTCCGAGATCGACGGCGCGTCACTTACCTATACAAATGTGGGAAACATAATGGCACCACTTATTATGGGCACTATCGGAACAGAGTATATCATATATTCCGCCGCCTTTATGGTTGTTCAAAACCTTATAATGTGGAGTTATGGGATGGGAAAAATCGGCGGACAAAAAAAATTCCAACTTGGTAAGGTTGTCAAAAACCCCGCAATAATAGCAATATTCTTGGGGTTGTTTCTTATGATATTGAACGTTCCTGTTCCCTCATCAATTGTTTCAACTATCCAAAGTCTTGGAAATTGTATTGCTCCTGTATCTATGATTTTGGTTGGAATTATCTGCGCTGAATTTAATATAAAAGAAGCGATTAGTATGCAAGGTATTTGGAAAGTTATCTTTTTAAGGCTTCTTGTTTACCCCATTATTGCTATCGGTGTGTTGTTTGCGGTTCGTGGGTTCGTTGTTCACCCCGACGGTTGGGAAATACTCTTTGTTATACTTCTTGCAAGCTCGGGACCTTCTGCCGCAACCGTAACTCAAGTAGCCCAGCTTTATGACAACAACCCAAAAAGGGCGTCGTGTATAAACGTTATAACGACACTTTTTTGTGCCATAACTTTACCTATCGTAACGCTTTTATCACAGGTTGTTTTGTGATGTATTATAAAAAACAAAAATTAATTAAGAGGTATTATGAAAAAGATAGTTTTAATTCCCGATAGTTTTAAAGGCACAATGTCCTCTGTTGAGGTATGCGACATTCTTAAACAGAGCATCTCTAAATTTTCCGACGCCGAGGTTATAAGCGTTCCGGTTGCGGACGGCGGCGAAGGAAGTGTCGACGCTTTTCTGGCGGCTTTACCCGGAGAAAAAAGATATGTAACGGTTAAAAATCCGTTTTTTGAAGATTTTGAAAGTTTTTACGGCGTTATACATGATGGCAAAACCGCAGTTATCGAGATGGCGGCGGCGGCAGGTCTTCCGTTGGTTGAAGACCGCAAAAACCCTCTTAAAACAACAACTTACGGTGTTGGAGAGCTTATGCTCCACGCTGTTAAAAACGGTTGTGAAAACATAATTATCGGGCTTGGTGGAAGCTCAACAAACGACGCGGGAACCGGTTGCGCCGCCGCCCTTGGCGTTAAATTTTTGAACAAGGCTGGGCAAGAATTTATTCCGGTCGGCGGAACCTTAAACGAGATCGAAACCATTGATCTTTCAAGCGTTTTACCTTCGGCAAAAAAAGCAAATATCACAATAATGTGTGACATAGATAATCCGCTTTACGGCGAAAACGGAGCAGCTTATACCTTCGCTCCACAAAAAGGCGCAGACGAAGTAACGGTTGAATATCTCGACGATAATCTAATTCATTTTGCAAACATAATAAAAAAAGACCTCGGTACAGACGTTTCAGCTCTCCCCGGAGGAGGTGCCGCAGGGGGTATGGGTGCCGGAATATGCGCCATGCTTGGCGGGAAACTTTATATGGGGATCGAAACGGTGCTTGACACCGTCGGTTTCGACCAACTTATCGACGGCGCTTCGCTTGTTATAAGTGGTGAAGGACGAATAGACGGCCAAAGCGCACGTGGCAAGGTTGTCGCCGGTGTTGCAAAAAGAACTGCTTGCAAAAACGTCCCGACAATTGCAATAGTCGGAGACGTCGGAAACGGTTTTGAACAACTGTATGATATGGGGCTGACTGCAATCTTTAGCATCAACAGGATAGCCGCGCCATTCTCGGAACTGAAACCTCGAGCAAAGCAAGATTTAAGTGCCGTTTCGGACGATATATTCAGATTATTAAAAGCTTTTTTGGTTTAGTTTTTAAAAAAAATCACCCAATAAAAAGGGTGATTTTTAATATCTACCGTCTATCTTTTTGGTCTCGGCTTTTGTTTTTTCTTTACCGAAAAACCAAACGTTCCAAGGCTTTCGCCAAGTTTAAAATACTCGCCGTGGGCATATGCCAAAAGATGTGCCCTTTTCATGTCAAGTTTCCCGTTTTTATCCAGAAGTTTCGACTCTACCAAAACCGAGACTATATCCGCCATAAACATATCATGTGACCCGAGTTTTACAATCTCAAACACTTTGCATTCGAGACAAAGCGGAGATTTCGCAATCGACGGACACGAAACATTAATGCCTTGTTCAAGCTCCAGTCCCATGTTTTTAAGCTTGTCCTCGTTCTTTGTGCTTTTAACCCCGATATAATCTGTCGCAAACGCCATTGCGGCGGTTGTTAAGTTTATGGTAAACTCGCCGCTTTTTTTTATTATATCATAGGAATATCTTTCGGGACGTATCGAGATGTAGGTTTTTGGGGGCTGTGAGTTGATTATCCCTGTCCACCCTATAGTTATTGAGCTTGGTTGTTCCAAAGTTCCGGCGGTAGCTATTACGGCGGGAACGGGGGAAAGGATTGTGCTTCCTTTCCATATTTGTTTAGACATACTTTCTCCTTTTGTATTTTTGTCTTTATATAACAAATTTATTTCACTAGGTTTGTTATAAACTTGTATTTATATCTTTATTTTATAGTGATTTTATGGTATTATAAAACATAATATAATTTTTCGGAGCTTATCTTATGGTTCACACCCAAAAAAAGTATAACACAACCCTTTTTATCCTGCTTTTAATTTTGTCGGCGGCAATCATGGTTCCTGTTTTCTATGCCGGTAATTTTTTAATGCGCGAATCGGATTTTCCGCCTCATTACGTTTTTGCGATGGAGATTTTTTCAATAAACCCTGTGGACTATTCTCTTCCCCATATAGTAGCATATCCGATTTATCATATCATGCTAAAAGGCATTGCGGAACTTCTGAAGTTTTCTCTTTCACTTGCCACAACCGTAAGCTATAAAACCGCCTCTATAATAATGGGAGTGGTTTTTAATCTGTTTACGGTTTTTGTTGTGCGTAAGATATTTCGAGTTTTGGTTAACACTAACGACACAAAAAAACTGTATCTTATCGACTTATTAAGCGCCGGCTCTATATTTTTCATCGGCATTTGTGGTCCGCTTACAAGCGGAGCGTTTTACCTTCCACAAGGCGCTCCCAACGTTTGGCACAACCCAACTACCCTTTTCGTGCGTCCGTTCGGACTGTTGGCTTTTTATTCTCTAATCGTTATCTTTAACAATTATAAATCAAACAACAGCAATTTAAAAGCATTAGTTTTATTTTCCGTTGCAAGCGGCATCAGTTGCCTTGCGAAACCCAGTTTCGCTTTTGTTCTTCTTCCCGCCGCCGCGATAATGACGCTTGTCGTTATTTTTCAAGATTTTAAGCCAAACTTTGAAAAATTTGGTATACCGCTTTTAATTGCGGCGTTACCGAGTGCCGTAATACTTCTGTTCCAATTTTTCACTGTTTCGGATGCTTTAACAGGCTATGAAATCGATACCTATATCAAATTCGGGTCTCAGTTCGAGATGACGTTCACACAGTCTATCTTCTCGACGATATCCCTCATGTTAATTATCGCCTTTGTGCTTTGTGCTACGGGATACCGTTATGTAAAAACAAACCCCGAATACATGATAGCGGTTTTGGCGGCGTTTGTTGGATGGTTGCAGTATTATTTCATATACCAAACGGGTCCTGCCGCCGGAGACTTTTTTTGGGGCTACAGCCTTGGCGTCCACGTCGCTACGGTCGTTTCACTCGCACTTGTAATGCGATATGAACGCCGAAAGCCTGTCGTGTTCACAACGTTTGCAATCTTTTCTGTCCAGTTGTTTTTCGGCCTGTGGTATGTATATAAAATCATATTTGAACAAGCGGAATACTTTATTTAAAATCAAGCTATCGGTTAGGTGTGAAAAAGAATGAATACTAAAAACTATAAAATATATCCGTTTATATTTCTTTGTTTTGTGGCGGTTGTCGCAATGGCAGTTATGTTCACTCAAGTCGGCGTCTACCACGAGCAAGAGGATTTCCCGGCACACAACCTCTCGGCGTTGGAGATTTTTGAAACCCCGATATCACAGATGTCTTTTCCGCTTGTAATGGGCTATCCTTTGATGCACACAACGTTAAAACTTTTAGGATATGTTATCCACACTTTATCTTTTGGCTCGTTGTCTTTAGCTCTTTCAATCGACATAGCCTCTGTGGCTTTGGCAACTTTTTTTAACCTTTTAACTATTATTTTAGTTCGTTTTATATTAAATAAGCTTTTTGCCCCACCAAACAAAAAAACGCTTTATCTTTATGACTTTATAAGCGTTAGCTCTGTTTTTATTATGGGTATATGTGGCTACTTGACTAACTTCAAGTTCTATCTTCCCCAAGGCGGCCCAAACGTTTGGCACAACCCGACGTTTATCTTTGTTCGCCCGTTCGGTCTTTTAACGTTTTATCTTTTTATTTTGGCTTTTGAAGCGATTAAATCGGGAAAAGACTACAAAAAAAAGCTTGTTTGGTTTTCCGTCATACTTGTTATAAGCTGTGTTGCAAAGCCTAACTACGCTTTTGTGTTGCTCCCTGCTATGGGAATACTTACATTGATTGAACTTTCAAACAACTTTATTTTCAAACTTAAAACAATTGGCATACCGCTTCTTTTGTCCGTTTTGCCTGCCGGAGTTGTTTTGATCTTACAGTTTGTTTATGTAACAGGCACGTTTGCAAGCGGAAATGTTTACACAATAATTAAATTCGGTTCCCAGTTTGACATGTCGTTTTGGTTGTCTATACGCTCAACTCTCTCGCTTTTGATTATCCCGATAATTGTTTTTTCTTTTGTAGGATACAAACATGTAAAAAATAACAGTGTCTATGCCCTAACATTGCTTACTGTTATAGTAGGTTGGTTGCAATACTATTTCCTTTACCAGACCGGTGAATCTTTTGGAGATTATTTCTGGGGATATGGTCTTTCGTCCCATCTTGCAATATTTGTTTCGATAGGTCTTTTGTTTAAACATAGCTCAAATAAGCTTTTAACATATTCGATTATTTTAATTTATCTATTACAGCTGTTCTACGGACTCCAATATTTTATCGGAATACTTATGGGACAAAATTTTATAGTTTTGTAAAAAAAATACATCGGTGGTTAGCATGGTAAAAAACAAAAAACAACTTAATAATGTTTTCTCGTTGCTTTTTATCTTCTCTCCTTTGATAGGTGTGATTTTGTTGTGCGCTTTTCAAGGCAACTCGTTTTTTAACATATTTTTGCCAAACTCGCTTTGGGGCGACGAGCTCTTATACTTCAAGCAGATAGAAGCCATTATTCATTTTGGAATTCCTCAAGGATACTTTGGTTATAACGAAGCAACTGCAAGCTTGTTGACCTTTGGCGCTTGGAGCCCGATATTGTTTTTGCCACATGTTGTTTTGGGAAGTTTGTTCGGTTGGAGCATCTATTCCCCTATCATATATAATCTTGTAATGGTAATCTTTTCTCTCGCAGTCTTTGTAATATTAACCTCACCGAACTTGTATCAAAAGATTTGCCTTACGGTTTTTGTGTGTAGTTACACATTTTTAAGTCGATTTATCGTTTCAAGCATGATGGAGGCGTTAAGTTTTTCGGCGTTAATCCTTTTGCTCTCTTTGTTTTTATATATTATTGAGTTTAGCAAAAGTTCGGTAGCGGTTTATTTCTATCTTGGAATTGCGTTATTTTTTACTATGGCAAGGCCGTATTACGTTATATTTATTATTCCTGTTTTAGTTTATTGTTTTGTTAAAAAGAAATATCCCATATGTTTCGTTTCAATAGTTTTTTCTTTACTGGCGCTTCTCGTTTTTTATTGGATAGAACAAAACATCTTATCTCCTCGTTTTGAGGAAAATTTAACCCAGTCGACCTTTGACATTTTCACACATAGCGGTTTGCTTGGAGTTATTTCACATTATATAAACTTGATAGCAAGCGGATTTGTCGAAATGTTCACCCTGTTTTACTATCAAGATGTCTTTGGAATGACTTCGCTTGTATATTTTTTCACACTTTTTCAGATATCAATGCTTGTTGCAACTTCAATAAATATTGAAAAAAAGCGCCGCGAAGTGAAGATAGCTCTGTTGGCAGTGGCGTTCACGATTATTTTATTGATAGTTATAATGTTCTGTTTTTATCCTGTACCCAATGGTGCACGTCACATTGCGGCAATGGCGTTTGTCTCGGTATTTATCATTGCAAGGTATAACAGTAAGGTAGGTGCAATCAACGTTGCCCTGTCGTTTATTCTGTTTGTTTTAATAGCTCCGTTTGGCAAATCGTACAACTACAACTTTGACATTCCGTTTGGAACCGCCCAAGATATCGAGGCTTATACCCAAACCTCAGAAGAAATGTTCAAAATTATGAAAAACCCTATAAGCGAAAACTATTGGGACAACACAGTTGTGTTTTTAACGTTCAAATACGACAGTTCAACCGCAAGTTTAAGCGAACCCCGATTTAAACCTCTTTATTCAATTCCAATCGGTTACGGAATAAACTATCTCGACCAAGACGATTACAAAACAAATCAAGATTTTAATAGCATTATGTCGGGATATATAATAACTTCGCCGGAAATCGCCGCCGATAGTTCGGCATTGCTTAGCGGCGACAACTATGTTTTAATAGAAAATTAAATCTATTGTTTAAAAATGGAGAGTATTATGCAGCTTAAGATATCTAGTGGACCGTTCAAAACTTTAATAAATTTTCTCATAGTCTTTGGATTTGTGTTCACATTAGTTTTGATTTTTGGCAAAGACGTCGAGTCGATCTCTATAATGGATGCCTCGCATTACTACAACGCCTCTCAATCGTTCGACCGTGGAGAAGGCTTTTCGTTTTTGAACTATAACGGAGGATTTCGTGGATATTTCTTTCCGTTTCTATTGTATCTGTTTACAAGCATAGTTCCGATTATTTCACCTAAAATTATAAGTTCTCTGCTGTCCTCTCTCGTTTTTTCGGTAGTTATGGTCTATTTTGTCAATAAGCTTTTGGGGTGTAGCTTTAGCCTTGTTAAGACTCTGTTGAGTTGTTCGGTGTTTATATATTTTTTTCAAGACCTTTTGATTTATCCTCTTTCGGATATTTATTCTTTTGCTTTCATGCTAATCTCAGCAATACTTGTTTTTGAACTGAACTCGAAAAAATTCATTATGTCTTGCATTTTTTCATTTGTTTCGGGTTTTATGTTTTATGGCGCATACAACACTCGTTCAGTATATATTTTTTCCTTTTTCATTCTAGTTGTTTTGTTTGCAAAAAAAATCTTTAGCGATAAAAAATATGCTTTGTTTTTGTTGCCATTTACCCTTGGCCTTTTAGTTTCGGCGTTTCCACAGATGTATATACATTTTTCATCCGGACTTGGATTTACGCCATTTTTACAGACTGCAGTTTCCGGTATGGAAAATGGACTTGTTATGTTTCAACTCAATGCCGGCCTATATGGACAAAAATATGAAACATTCATAGGTAACAGCGATATTTACTATACTGCCGGTGTAATGTTTTTCGACCCTGTCATGCAACAGCTCCTTGAAGAAAGAGAACAGATTTGGGAAATAAACAATTTCTCGGAATATTTTTCGATCATTTTAAAGTATCCCGTGGAATATGTTATTTTGATATTCAAACATTTCATTAACTTAATCAACCCAACCTACACAGAGGTTTATATTAGCGATTTAAGGGTTAGAACCTATCCGCTTGTTTTTAATTTTATCATATATTTTATAGTAACCTCAGACATATTGTTAAAACTTAAAGGTAAAAAATTTAACTTAAAAAAGATTTTAAGTGACCGTTTGTTGATTGTCTATTCCCTTTTGCTTCCCGTTGTTTTTTCAATTCCGGGAGTTGTCGAAACGCGATACGCAATGCAGCTTTATATACTTGTATTTTGCTATTTCTTTTATGTCACAGATTTCAAACTCTTGTTTTCAGACTTTAAGAAAAACTGGCTTTTGTATTCGTTTTTGTTTGTAATTACAGCATTGTTTAATTTCACGATTATAAGTAACCTTTTAGCAAATATCAAATACGCAATAGTTTGGTTAAGTTAAAAAAACACTAAAAAAGGATTTTAATGACTATGAAAATAATGCCCAACAATTTGAAAAGACAATATGATTTACACTCTTTGGAGTATGAAGCTGCGGCTCTTTCGGTTTTGCGAAGCGGTTGGTATATACTAGGCAAAGAGGTGGAAGAATTTGAAAAAGAGTTTGCACGTTACACAGGTTCTAAATATTGTGTTGGGCTCGCAAGTGGACTTGATGCGCTTTGGATATCTTTAAGAATTCTAGGCGTCGGCAAGGGTGACGAGGTTATCGTTGCAGGCAATGCCTATATTGCGTGCGTAATGGGTATTTCGATGAACGACGCTACCCCTGTATTTGTCGAACCCGACCAATATGATAACATCGACGCCGACAAGATTGAACAAGCTATAACAAAAAACACAAAGGCCATTCTTCCCGTCCACCTTTTCGGCCAAAGTTGTGACATGACTAAGATAACCGAGATTGCGAAAAAACATAATCTTATGATCGTCGAAGACTGTGCACAAAGCCACGGGACATTTTGGAACAATAAAATGTTGGGGTCGATAGGTGACGTCGGTTGTTTTAGTTTTTACCCGTCTAAAGGTTGCGGAGCTTTTGGCGACGCCGGGGCAATTGTGACCGACGACCAAGAGACAGCAAACAAGTTTAAAGCTTTTCGCAACTACGGAAGTAGCAAGAGATATTATAACGATTTTGTCGGAGCAAACAGCCGCCTAGACGAACTTCAAGCCGGGCTTTTACGCGTCAAGTTATCCCACATGGACGAGCTTAACGCCGAACGTGTTAAAATTGCGACAAGATACCTTAACGAGATAAATAATCCGTTGGTCTCGCTTCCCAAAACGCGACCCAGTTCAACCAACACCTGGCACCAATTCACGCTACATAGCGACAAACGAGACGAGCTTATACAGTATCTTGCGTCGTTTGATATCGGAACTATTATTCATTACCCCGTTCCTCCACACCTTTCTAAGGCGTATGAATACTTGAATATTAAAAAAGGAACGCTTCCCATAACGGAAAAATGTGCCGACACTATCGTTTCGATACCAATGTATAACGGAATGACAGACGAAGAGATAGATTTTGTTATAGAAAAAATCAACGGTTTTAGCATGTAACGTTTCACATCAGAGAAAGGACAATTCTTTATATGGTAAAATTAAGACGTTTGGAAAAAAAAGATGTTCCGCTTATTCTTGAATGGATGAAAGACGACGAGTTAAATCAATTTTTTCGTTTTGACGCAAAAAAAATATCTGAACAATCCGTGTTGGATTTTGTTGAAAATTCTTTTTCCGACAGTTCAAAAAACTACGCCGTTACGCTTGACGACGACGAATATCTCGGAACTATTAGCCTTAAAGAGATTAACCAAAAAGACAAAAACGCCGAATACGCCGTTGCTTTGCGTAAAAAAGCTATTGGAAAAGGTGTTGCTAAAAATGCGACCTTTGAAATTTTAAAAACCGCATTTATAGATCTTAAATTAAATAAAGTATATCTTAATGTATACGCCGACAATTTAAGGGCGGCAAGACTTTACGAAAAATGCGGGTTTAAAAAAACAGGTTACCTTAAACAACATGTCTGTCTTAACGGCGTCTATAAAGATTTGTTGTTGTACGAAATTTTAAGTGAGGAATTCAATTATGAGCGTTAAGCCTTTTATGCTTAATTTTAAACAGATGGGTGACGAACGAGGACAACTTGTAGTTATCGAACAACTAAAAGATGTTCCGTTCGAGATAAAAAGAATATTTTACATCTATGGCAGCGACCCCGATGTTGTCCGTGGGCAACACGCAAACCGCAAAACTCAATTTGTGCTTATTAATCTTTCGGGGAAAAGCAAGGTCAAGACGGACGACGGAAAAGGTAACGTTCAAGTTTTCGAGCTTAACGAGCCACATATCGGAGTCTATCTCCCGACAATGATATGGAAAGACATGTATGATTTCAGCAGCGACTCGGTGCTTCTTTGTGTTGCAAGCGAAACGTATGATTCAAACGAATATATAAGAAATTTTGATGAATTTGTTAAGGAAGTGAATAGTTAATGAGCAAACTATCAATAATTATACCTGTCTACTATAACAGCGAAAATCTTGTTCCGCTGTATGACGACATAAAAAAGGAACTCATCGACAAGGCAGACTTTGAGTACGAAATAATCATGGTAGACGACGGGTCAAAAGACGACAGTTTCGAGGTTATGACAAAGCTTGCCGAAATCGACAGTAATATTAAAACGATTAAACTTTCGCGAAACTTCGGAAGCCACGCCGCTATTCTTTGTGGACTCAACAACTGTACCGGGGACTGTGCTGTCATTAAGGCCGCCGACCTTCAAGAACCTACCTCGCTTCTTGTTGACATGTTCCGTGAATGGCAAAAAGGTTACAACGTTGTTTTGGCGGTGCGAAGCGGACGAGACGAAGCAAAATCAAAAACTTTTTTTGCAAACTTTTATTATTGGTTGGTTAGAAACTATGCGCTTTCCGACATGCCGAAAAACGGGTTTGACATTTTTTTAATTGACCGAAAAGTTATTCAAGTCTTGGAACTTATGGACGAAAAAAACACCGCGATAACGGGGCAAATTCTTTGGTCGGGGTTCAAAACTTCGACGGTTGAATATATGCGACAGGCGCGCGAAATCGGAAAAAGCCGTTGGACGTTAAAGAAAAAAATCAAACTTGTTAAGGACACTTTGTTCAGTTTCTCAACACTTCCGATAACGGCGGTTTGGGCGACAGGAGTTGTCTCGTGCATCTTTTCGTTGGCTCTTGGCGCATATTCTTTGGTTGGACGACTCACAAACAATATACCTGTGAGCGGTTATACAACACTTATAATAGTAAGCTTGCTTTCGCTTGGAATAATTATGTTGACGCTTGGTGTCATATGTGAATATCTCTACCGAACATTTGACGGGGCAAGAAACCGCCCTGTTTACATCGAAGAAAAACGCATTTATGACCCAAATGGTTTAAAACGATGAAACTTAGCCTTTTATTGAAAAATGTTTTTTCAGCTGTGTTTTTAATACTGTTGTTGCCACTTGTTGTAACGTCGTTCACACATTCTGAAACATTTGGTTTTTCGCTTGTGTTTTTTTGTATGATAAGTGTTTGCGTTTTGGTGGCACTTGTCGCTTGCAAAGATTATTTTAGCTTTTTAAACAATCTTTCTGCAAAAAAAACTGTTTTGATATTTTGCTTGATGTTATGTTTAACTTTTGTCGTTCAAGTTAATTATGCAATTGACAACCACGTCTATCCGACGGCGGATTTCGAGGCTATATTTACCGGAGCAAAAGAGGCGATTGGAAACGGATTAAAGCTAACAGAAAGCAACACATATTTTCTTTGGTATCCGTTCAACCGCGGAGCATTGTTTTTCCAAATTTTCACCGATTATGCAACGTATAAGATTTTCGGAGTTCTCCCCGGAAGCGTTATAGCCAACAATATTGTAAACATAATCTGTATAAATGTTGGGATTACCTTTACTTTCTTGTGTGCAAAAAAGATATACGGAAACTTTATTTCGCTTGTTATGTCCGTTATGCTTTTTTTGTTTTTACCGTACTACGCCATGATCCCTTATTTTTATTCCCACACCTATTGTTTCCCGTTTATATCGGCTAGTTTGTTTTTCTTGGTTAAATATTTCTATGCTACTAGCACAAGGCAACGTTTAATATCGCTTATTGCTAGCGGCGTTTTTTGCGCAACAGCCGCAATTCTTTACAGCACAGGCTATGTGTTAACGGTTGGGTTTTTAATATTTATTTTGTTAAATTCCAAACATAAATCGGCTTTAATTAACTTCGGTGTGTTTGCCGTTTCTCTGGCTGTTGTTTTAGTTTGTTTTCAAACACTCGTAAACATAAGCGGAATAATAGATTTCACGCTTGCCGAACAAGAAGGCTTCCCCGCTACCTATTGGATATATACGGGGCTAATTTCGGGCGACGGCGGCGGCGTTGGCGTGTTTAGCGAACAGGCGTTTCAACTTATGAAAAACGCTTCATCACTTACAGAGCGAACCGAAATTATGAACGCATTGATATTTGAACGGTTAAACGAACTCAAATTATCGGGAATTTTGCAACTTTTCTACACCAAACACATCTCTGTTTGGTCGAGCCCATTGTACCTTGCGCCTATTGGTATCCCGGGGTTTTATAACGAGGCTATCAACTGTTTGTTGTTTATTTTGATGCCGTTTAGCGTCATAAAAGATTTAACCTTAAAAAAGCTTTCCCCGTTACTTGCCGGCAAGATAGCTGTTTTTGGGCTTATGCTACTTCTTATGTTAAGCGAATCCCGTGGTTTTTATAAATTCGGTTTTTCCGGTATTTTGCTTTTAACCTCGCTTGACGGAGTTATCTTTATAAAAGATATTGTATTCTTAAAATTGTTAAAGAACAAAAACCGAAAATAAATTTTCATATGCAAACTTCTCAAAATTTGAAAAATCAAGCCATAATTGCTTGAATTTTGTTCAACGCAAAACCGCCCCAAACGTTGCGGAGCGACAAAAAGGATGGATATAATAAGTTGATTGAATTAATTAAAAAATATAAAACTATAGTTATCTCGCTAGCTGTAACTTTTATTCTCTTGGTTGTCACGGTGTTTGGGTATTTTATCTATGCCGAACCTTCTGCGTTAAGCATTATCTCGGCAAAAGTTTTTGACAACACCGAGAGTAGTTTAACGTTAAGTAACGGAGAAACGTTTTCGCAAACCTTTCAAACGGAAAGTGAAATCGGATATATCGGGTTTTTCATTAAAGATTTTTACACAGGAACTATCGAAATCGAGTTAATTGATGACAAAACAAATGCAGTTCTCGGAAGCGGAACGATTAGTTCAAGCGAGGTTATAAAAGACGCGTTTAACGTAGCGTCGATTGGAACTGTCGTTAAAGCAAATGCCGAAACGGTCTATCGCATAGAGGCTTCTGTCAACACAGGTGAACAAGCCTATCCCGTCGTTTTAGGCTACACCAACGCAGCAACAGGAAACTTCAACTTAAAGGTCGAACAAAAACATGTCGACGGAACGCTTGGTGTTCTCGTGCGAACCGGTCCTATCGGAACGTTTATATTAAAATATTATCTCGCCGTTATGCTTGCTATCTCGATTTGTGCCGGCGTTTTAACTTGGGTTTGTTTATCAAAAAAATTTAAAGTTCATACAACGTTTGGAATAGTAATCTTAACAATCGGCTGTTTGTTTATGCTTGTTTTCTCTCCTTATAACTCCCCCGACGGAAAATCGAATATAAACACTGCGTTTACCTATAGCTTTAGGTTAACCGAGAGATTTTTTCCGGCACAAAATGCAATGTTCATCTCTGGTGTTTATATGCGCCCTTCGGACGGAAACGAAGTTTTAAATGTTGACTACAGCAGCCCTTATACCTATAAAGAAACTGTTGAGCACTTTTTTGAAAAAAGCCCCGACAAAGCAGTTGACCAAAAATCTCTTGTAGAACCTTCTGCGGATTTTGCCGAGATGACAGTTTTCGGAGCAATTGCGGTTACTCTTGCAAGATTTTTGCGTATTGGGTTTGTGGGCGCACTTTACCTTGGAAGATTTTTCAACCTTTTTGTATACGCCCTTTGTGCCTCCTTTGCGATAAAAAAGGTTCCCGATTTTCTTAAAAACTCGTTTATTATATTTTGTTCACTGCCTATGGTGTTTAACATAACAACAAGTTTTAACCGAGACAATCTTTTAATCTGTCTTGCGCTTGTCTTTACAGCGCTCTGTTTAAATCTTGCTTACGACGACGACATTAAAAACATTTCAACAAAACAACTTATATCCCTTTGTGTCGTGGCTTTTTTCCTAGCACCGCTTAAAATAATATATTTTCCGATAGTTGTGCTGTGTTTATTAATTCCAAACAAAAAGTTTAGTTCACCAAAAACAGCTGTATATTTAAAACTTTCTGTATTATTTACGGGAATTATATCATATTTTATGTATAACAGCGCAGTCATCGTATCATATTTCACGCGCGTTTTAGGATTTAGCCCAATAACCCACCACGAAATCGAAACCACTGCAACCCAAACACGAGACCTTGTATCAAGTCAACCTGTTCAACAAACTATTCAAACTCTATCGACCGCTCAAACAACAGCCGAAACTACGGCGGTAACAACCGCTGTTCCGGAGATTTTAACATTGTCCCAAGCCACAACAAGCCTAGGCGACGCCCACAACGTTTTAGTAGCCGACACAATAATGTACACCCCTCAATATATCCTCGAAAATTTAGTAGCCACAATAAAACTTTTAGCAACAACATTTTTTGAAAAAACCGACGACTATATTTTAGGGATCTTCGGACATAGTCTTGGAAACTACAACGTAGAGATAAACCTCTTGTTTGTCTTTTCGTTTATGCTGTTGATGTTTGTTTCGCTCATACGAAAAGAGGGCGACCCTGTTGTTTCAAAAAACAACAAACTGCTTTGTGTTTCGATAGTCGGTGTGGTTTGGTTGTTGACGTTGGCCTCCAACATACTTTGGACCCCAACATATTACGAGACCATTTTTGGCGTTCTCGACCGATATATCCTGCCCGCTGTTCCCATCTTGTTTCTCGCGTTATCAATTGACAGGATAAGACTCAAAAAAGACATAACCTACCCATTAATCGCTTCGGTCGTTTTGCTAAACTGTTTTGTTATTATAAACGCTTTTACGGTAGCGCTTGGAAGATAACTCAAAACTAATATTAAAAAATTCAATTACAGTCCAAAAGAAAGGAGTGACCCAATTACATGAATATAGTTTTTTTTGCGGCGCAATATCTGCCGACCGTTGGCGGGGTTGAACGCTATACAAACAACCTTGCAAAACAACTTTGTAAGTGCGGTCATTCAGTAACCGTTGTAACATCAAGTTTGAAAAATCTTGAAAACGTTGAGACTTCGTCCGAAGGGATAAAGATAATAAGACTGCCGAGTTTTCTTTTTATGAACGGCAGATTTCCCGTCATTAAACCAAACAAGGAATTTTTCAAATTAGCAAAAATAATATGGGAACAACGGTATGACATTGCTGTTATAAATACAAAGCTATATCCCCTTTCGCTTTATGCCTCGTTTGCGGCTAAACGCCATAAAACGTTTCAAATCGAGATAGAACACGGCACGGCACATCTTGTTAGCAACAAAGGAGTTGTCGAAAAGATTTTTAACGCGGTTGAACATAGTTTTTGCGCCCTTTTAAAGATTAATTGCAAAGACTTTTATGGCGTGTCAAAAGCTTGTGGAACTTGGCTTAAACATTTTGGAATAACCGCAAAAGGCGAGCTTTACAACGCCGTTAATCCCGACGAGATAAACGATATCGCGGCCACAAGCGACAAAGATTTTAAAAAACTTTTAAGCCTTAAAGACGACAGTTTAATAATCTCATATGCCGGACGGCTAATTCCGGACAAAGGCGTTTTGGTTATGAAACAGGCGCTTCCTTTGATTAAAGAAAAGATACCAAACGCTGTTATGCTTTTTGCCGGTAACGGAGAATGTTACAACGAGCTTTGTGGGCTTGAAGGCGAGGGATTATATCTTGTGGGCGAAGTTAACTACGCCGATTCGTTGGCTCTTATTAAACAAGCAGATATCTTTTTAATGCCAACTCGTTCGGAGGGCTTTTCATGCACTGTTCTGGAAGCCGCGGCTTTAAAAACTCCAATTATAACAACCGCAACGGGCGGAAGCCCCGAGTTGATAATCGATAGCAACCATGGCGAAATCCTCCCCGACATGTCTGTCGAGCACACTGTGTCGGCGGTGGTAAACGCGCTTCGCGATGAAGAATGGCGCAAAAATGCGGCACAAAAAAGCTATCAACGACTTACCGAAAACTTTACGTTTGAAAAAACCGCAAACGCTCTTATAAACGTTATTAATCTACACAAGACGTCACAGGAGGAAAGATGAGCAAACTACTTTTAGTTATTCCCGCATACAACGAGCAAGATAGCATTATAAAAGTTGTGGATAATCTTATCGAAAATTACCCACAATTTGATTATATTATAATAAACGACGGAAGCACCGACAAAACATTTGAGGTATGTAAGCAGCATGGCTTCAACATGCTTAACCTACCGATTAATTTAGGGCTTACAGGTGCATTTCAAACAGGCCTTCGCTATGCAAAGCGAAAGGAATACGAATACGCCGTCCAGTTCGATGCCGACGGACAACACGACCCGCGCTATCTTCAAGCTATGCTCGACAAAATCGAAGAAGGGTATGACATAGTTATCGGAAGTCGGTTTATAACAAAGAAAAAGCCGATATCACTTAGAATGTTCGGCAGTTTTTTAATAAGCTTTGCAATTCGTTTCACTGTCCCTAAAAACGTTAAGCCGATCTGTGACCCGACAAGCGGAATGAGAATGTTTAACAAAAAGATGATAGCGGAATTTTCGCGAAACTTAAACTATGGCCCCGAACCGGACACGATGGCGTATCTGTTGCGAACGGGCGCAAAACTCGCCGAGGTTCAAGTCGAGATGAACGAGCGCGAAGCCGGCGAAAGTTATCTGTCGCTTTTAAACTCGGCTGTCTACATGATAAACGTTAGTATCTCGATAGTGTTAATACAATGGTTTAGACATGACAGAAAAAAAAGAAAAAAATCTTAAAACTCAATTTTCACAGCTCTTGAAAGGATATTAGTTAATTATGGGTGTTGCATTACGGTTGCTTTTGTTTTTGGGCGCGGTCGCTTATCTTTATTTTACACTCTTAAAAATAAGAAAAGCAAAGGTTCAAATAGCCGACACAATCTATTGGATAGGGTTGTCGTTTGTTTTCATAATTTTAAGCATCTTCCCCGACATTGCATTTATTGCAAGCGACTGGCTTAAAATAGAAAGCCCGACAAACTTTGTTTTCCTTGTGGTGCTTTTTCTTTTGCTTGTCAACCAGTTCTATATGTCGATTAAAATTTCAAAACTCGACTACGAAGTGAAACGCCTTGCGCAGTATATTTCGTTGCACGAGAATGAACACAAGAACGATTAAATAGGATAATCTTGTCATAAAACACAACTAAATGTTAATTTTCTTTGAATTATACAATGTTTTTTATTTAGTTTTAACAAAAACATAGAATAAATTTAATACACATTAAAACAAAAGAGGAGATTAATATGTTTATACGTGAAGTTGACAACGCAATAAATCTCTATCAAGCAAACAACAAATACAATAAAGCGTCGAATATTCCTCCGGTTAACCAGGTTAACGAGCGAAACGAAACAAGCAAAAAATATGACAAAACCGATTTTAAATCTAAATCGGACGACGACAGGATAACCAAACTTAACGAAAAAATAGAGGCTCAAAGAGTTGAGCAAGAAAAGCAAAAGAAAGAGCTCGAACGTTTGCGAGCCGAACTTGACGCGTCTAACAAACAAGTAGAGTCTATGAAGGAAGCATTTGATGTTTTGATTAAATGCCTTAAAATTTCCAGTAACATAATAAGCGGAAACGAGGTCTCCCATTTAGACCATAAATTTTTAATGGACAACGACCCCGAACTTTACATGATGTCGATTTCTGTCTCTATTAAAAATGACGATCCAAAACGAGTCAAACAGATTTCGGAAGATCAAGATAAAAATAATACGAGCGGTTCAATCAATGATAGTTCGGAAAATTTTTCAGAGATTTCATTTAAAGGCGGAGAGTCTAACGCCGAAAGTTCACCAGCACATAAAGGCTCTCAACCCGCCGAAATCCGTGCAATAAATTGATTTTTCCCGTTGTGTATTAAGTTGTGTATAAGTTAACTAAACAGACTACTATATCACATATTGGAGGATTAATTTAATTGATTATCAGAAAAGAAACTATAGCGGATTACAGAGTTGTTGAAGAACTTACAAGGGAAGCTTTTTGGAACGTACAGGTTCCCGGGTGCAACGAGCATTACATCGTGAATCAAATGAGAGCTCATGAAGATTTTTTGCCGGAGTTATCTTTTGTAATGGAAGTTAACGAAAAGATTATTGCAAATGTAATGTATTTAAAAACTAAACTAGTAGATGCTGATGGCAACGAAAAAAACATTCTGTCTTTCGGCCCTGTAAGCGTCCACCCCGACTTTCAGCGTTTAGGCTATGGTAGAAAAATATTAGAACATTCTTTTGAAAAAGCATTAGAAATTGGCTATGATACCGTTGTAATTTTGGGTTCGCCTCATGATTATTTTTGTTATGGGTTTAAAAATGCCGTTAGATTTAATATTAGTTTTCCAAATGGCTTAATACCAACCGGGTTGCTTGTAAAGGAATTAATACCGGGTGTTCTTGGTAACAAAGTATGGCAGTTTCACGGAAGTTCTGCCCACCATGTTGACGAAAGTAAATTCGATGAATTTGACAAGACTTTTGAACCAAAACAAAAAAGATATCAAATTTCTCAAGAATATTTTTATACTTTTGTTCGTTCGATTATCCAAAACGACTTACCGCTAGAATAAGGCAACATAACCAAAACCCCTTTCGCAAAAGCGAAAGGGGTTTTTCTATCTTTTTAGAAAAGTTCTATATCAACCACTCTATAATTCGGTTGGTTGTTGTAAAAATCTTCCTTGTTTATTAAAGAATATGTGTATATCGATTTATTATGGAATACCATATACTCGCCTGTTGTTGCTTTAAGTTCAACATACTTTTTTTGATAACCCGAAACAACAATAAAGTCTTGTTCTGTTTCTTGTACAATCCTAACGTTTACTGTATCAAAATTATATTCATATGTTAAAGTTAATTTTGTTATCTCTTCTGTTTTTAAGTTAACTGCGTAAAGCTGGGACTCTGTGTCATCAGATATTCGATAATGAATATTTCCGTCATACAATCCTTGTAACTCTACAGACATTTCGTCTTGACCTTGTGTCATATCTATATCAAAAGTTATATTCTGTTCCGTTGTAATATCGTAACTGTTTAATGTATTGTTTGAAAAATCATAATAATAAAAAACTCCGTTTTTGTCAACTAAATATGGATATGCATATTTTTCGCTACCAAATTCCAACGTTGTTTCAATAATCTTATTACTACTTAAAGAATAAAGCGATATTTTTACGCTATAGCTTGTTTCGCTTACAGTTGATGTCGAAAGAATAATTCCGTCGTAATACGTTCCGACAACACTAACATTATTATAAGCATCCGGTTCGGAAAAAACCGTTGTTTCGTCAAAACTTTGCAAAACAGCTATTTCTTGTACTTTCATCGTTTCAATATCTAGCCTACTAAGAACTGTTTGTGTTGGCATGTATGTGGTTTTGGAATAATTGTTAACTATAAAGTATAAATTTTGATTATCAAACACCATTACATTATTTTCTATTGTTTGGTTTTCGTCAAAAGAAATTGTTTTTTTGTTGTCTCCGTTAAGGTCACTTGTTGTTATAGTTGCGTTTGTAGCTATATCTTTTTCTAAACCGGAAAATGCCACACCACTTGAAACCAAATATAATTGCTGTTGTTCAATAAAGCTAACACTACCGCCCCAACGATTAACAAATATAAAGTCGTTAAATTCAAGTAAGCTTAAGGACTTTGCATCAAATCTATATAGATCTAGATAGTCTAAATTATGACTGAAAAAATATATATCTTCGTTTGATACTGTTACCGCCGAGTTTTCTCTAATAATTTTGTACACATCGTTTTGAACAGTTTCCGCCACAGTATCTTCCTTTTGTGGAATTTCGTTTTCAATATGTTTTATCTCTGTGTTCAAATTTTCACAGCCAAACAAAAGCACCGCAAAAAAAACAACAAATAAATATTTCATTTAAACCAACCTTTCAAAACTTTATACCAATGTTTAAGATATGATAACATGACTATATGAAATTAATATTAACATGTTTTGTTTGTTAATTAAGATATTATAGCCAAAACCCCTTTCGCAAAAGCGAAAGGGGTTTTAAGTTTAAACTAAACGTTAAAAACTATTCTTATTTGTTGATTCCGATAACAACGCCGGAACCTACTGTACGTCCGCCTTCACGGATAGCGAAACGAAGACCTTCTTCGATAGCTATCGGAGTGATGAGTTCAACGTCCATTTCGACGTTGTCTCCGGGCATACACATTTCAACGCCTGAAAGAAGGCTTACAACACCTGTAACGTCGGTTGTTCTGAAGTAGAACTGGGGACGATAGTTGTTGAAGAAAGGTGTATGACGGCCGCCTTCATCTTTTTTCAAGATGTAAACTTGGCCACGGAATTTTGTGTGCGGATCAATCGATCCGGGAGCACAAAGAACTTGTCCACGTTCGATATCGTCACGGGTAACACCACGGAGAAGAGCTCCGATGTTGTCGCCTGCTTCTGCGCTATCGAGAAGTTTGCGGAACATTTCAAGTCCTGTGATAACTGTTTTGCCTTTTTCTTCCGAAAGACCAACGATTTCGATAGCATCGTTGAGTTTAACTGTACCACGTTCAACCCTACCGGTTGCAACAGTACCACGACCAGTGATGGTCATTGTGTCTTCAACAGGCATAAGGAACGGAAGGTCAGCTTTTCTTTCAGGAGTCGGGATAAATCTATCAACTTCTGACATAAGTTCGAGGATCGAAGCATATTCAGGAACAGTTGAATCTTTGCTTGCGCTTTCAAGAGCTTGCAAAGCAGAACCTTTAACGATAGGTGTATCGTCGCCGGGGAAGTCGTAAGCCGAAAGAAGCTCACGGATTTCCATTTCAACGAGCTCGAGAAGTTCGGGATCGTCAACTTGGTCGACTTTGTTCATGTAAACTACGATGTAGGGAACGCCAACTTGGCGCGAAAGAAGAATGTGCTCACGTGTTTGGGGCATAGGACCATCTGCTGCCGAAACAACAAGGATAGCGCCGTCCATTTGAGCAGCTCCGGTGATCATGTTTTTAACATAGTCAGCATGTCCGGGGCAGTCAACGTGTGCATAGTGGCGAGCTTCGGTTTCATATTCAACGTGTGCTGTGTTGATTGTGATACCGCGTTCTCTTTCTTCGGGAGCTTTGTCGATCATGTCATAAGCCATGAAGTCAGCGCCGCCGCCAATTCCGAGAACCTTTGTGATTGCCGCAGTAAGAGTTGTTTTACCGTGGTCAACGTGTCCGATTGTTCCGATGTTAATATGGGGCTTATTACGTTCGAATTTTGCCTTTGCCATAAGTTTAATCCTCCTAAACTTTCTGTTTTTTGTTTGATTTCATTTTTTACATATTAATTTTATCAATAACTAATTGAAAATTCAATAGTATTTTTAAAATTTTTATTCGCCTTTAGAGTTCTTTTTCGCAATATCTTCTAAAATGCTCTTTGGAACCTGTGCATAATGGCTGGGCTCCATGCTGTATTGTCCCCTACCTTGTGTTTTTGAACGAAGGTCGGTTGAATATCCGAACATCTCGGAAAGCGGAATATTAGCGTTGATTTGTTGTGCGCCCGGAAGGGTGTCGATTCCTTGGATTTGTCCCCTTCTTCCGTTAACGTCGCCGATAACATCGCCGATGTAATCGTCCGGCACCGTTACCATAACCTTCATGATAGGTTCGGTTATAACGGGGTCTGCCTTTTTCATAGCGTCTTTAAACGCCATAGAACCGGCAATTTTAAACGCAAGTTCCGATGAGTCAACTTCGTGGTATGATCCGTCATAAAGAGTAACCAAAACGTCAACAACGGGATATCCCGCAACAACGCCGGCTTGCATAGCGCCTTGGATACCTTGGTTTGTCGGTTCAATAAACTCGCGAGGGATAACACCACCCGTGATTTTGTTAACAAACTCATATCCTTTTCCGGCTTCGTTGGGCTCAATTTTGATCTTAACGTGACCATATTGACCGTGACCACCGCTCTGACGCGAGTATTTACAATCGGCTTCCGAAGCTCTTCTGATAGATTCACGATAAGCAACCTGTGGGCTACCTACGTTTGCTTCAACTTTAAATTCACGAAGAAGTCTGTCGACGATGATCTCAAGGTGAAGCTCTCCCATTCCGGCGATGATTGTTTGTCCTGTTTCTTCGTCGGTATAGGTTTTGAATGTCGGGTCTTCCTCGGCAAGTTTAGAAAGCGCAATGCCCATCTTTTCTTGTCCTGCTTTTGTTTTGGGTTCAATAGCAACCCTTATAACAGGTTCGGGGAATTCCATCGATTCAAGTATGACAGGTTTGTTTTGAACGCAAAGCGTGTCGCCTGTCGTTGTGTTTTTAAGTCCTACCGCCGCGGCGATATCCCCTGCGTAACACTCTTCGATGTCGGTTCTGTGGTTTGCGTGCATCTGAAGAATTCTTCCTACACGTTCGTTGTTTCCTTTAACCGAGTTGTATACAGTGCTTCCGGATTTTAAAACTCCGGAATAAACTCTAAAGAAACAAAGTTTTCCGACAAACGGGTCGGTCATAATTTTAAACGCAAGCGCCGAGAACGGTTCTTCATCGCTCGATTGGCGAACTTCTTCTTCCTCTGTTTTGGGGTTAACACCCTTAATAGCAGGAATGTCAAGCGGAGACGGCATGTAATCTACAACCGCATCCAAAACTTTTTGAACGCCTTTGTTGCGGTACGATGTTCCGCAAACTACCGGTACGATAACGTTGTCGATAGTTGCTTTTCTAATAGCGGTTTTGATATCGGCGATTGGAATTTCTTCACCCATAAGGTATTTTTCCATAATCGCTTCGTCTTCAACCGAAATTGCTTCTAAAAGCTCGGTTCTGTATTGTTCTGCTTTTTCTTTAAGGTCTGCGGGAATTTCTTTTGCAGGAACATCCCCTGTTACCTCAAATTCTGTGTAAGCTTTCATTTCAACAAGATCTACCATGCCTTCATACGCATCTTCCGCACCGATTGGTATCTGGATCGGAACTGCGTTACATTTCAATCTTGTCTTCATCATGTCAACAACTCTATAGAAGTCGGCGCCCATGATATCCATCTTGTTTACATAAGCCATTCTCGGAACCTTGTACTTGTCGGCTTGACGCCAAACGGTTTCGGATTGGGGCTCAACGCCACCTTTCGCGCAAAAAACCGTTA
>CAYJJR010000028.1:0-23340 GCA_964370565.1 uncultured Oscillospiraceae bacterium
AAGAAATACTACGGTTTTGCACGAACAGTGCAAAATGACGAGCAAAGCGAGACAAGAAGTATTTCCCAAAGCTCCGCCGCAAGGCGGAGTTTATATATAACGATCTTTGTTTTGTAAGAAAATTTTACAAACTGCTATTATCTCGGGGACAAATGTTACAATCAAAGCCACAACACAGGTGAAAACAGAAATCCGTCGGGCGGTTCCCCTGACCGATATCATAAGAACAACCGCAATAAGCACCAGCAAAATTCTAACTATAAGCATTGGCTCGATGTCATACTTAACAAGGTAACTATCCGCAATTTTTTTTAATTGATACATAAATATAACCGTTCCTTTCATGTTGTTGCACATCTTTTTTTAAAAATTCCTCGACAACTCTTTTAAAGAATGTTGTTTGTTCGGAAATATAATAACATTATTTTAACACATTTTTATAAAATAAACCAATTAAATTTTTGTTAAGATTTCTTTGGACAAAGAATTTTGCTTTTGAGATGTATGAAAAAAGTTCTCTCAAAACTATTTAATTTAGAAATGCATTAAACACAGAAACAAACAGCCTGTATACGCATTTTAATCAAATTACAATGTGTAATTAAAAAAAGCGGAAGATATCTTTCTATAAAATTTCATTGCTAATTAATAAAATAAACCAATTAATTTTTGTTAAGACTTTTTTCGTAAGTGTTTTTGAATAGCTACGCAACAAAGCAATACCAAATAATTTGACGTTAAAATTAGGTCTATAAACGTATAATCGCACAGTTTTTGTGCGTATACACATCTAATTACATTGTGTAATTTAAATAATCCACAGGATTATTTAAATTTCTGCATCCGACTTATGGTCGGGCAGTTTAAAATACGTATTGAAAACGCCGTGGCAAAGCCACATGGCGAATTTATATAATATTTGGAACAAATATTATATAAAAAAGCTGTACATTTTACTCCGTTAATTAATTACACAATGTAAACAAAAAGGCGTTTTTAAAACAATTAACAATGTGTAATTAATTTTTAAGATGAAATTATATCTGACCAAAAGCCTTTAATTAAAGGGTTTTTCAAGATTTGTTCTTAAATTTGTATAAACTTTAAGCGAGAAAACAATATATACAAATAGCTTTTATATGTAAAGCTACATAAATATGAGGAAGAAAAGTCTTTGATGTTGAAAAAAATCCGTATAATCACAGTTGTATGCAAAAAAACACTCTAAACATTTAATTACATAGTGTAATTAAATGTTTAGAGTGTAATCAATTGAAGAAAGCTGCAGTTTTTTTTAGCGGTTTGCTTTTATAAAGATGTTTGTCATGTCGGTTATATCAAGGTCTACCGTGTTTCCGATAGTCCTTGTATTTTTATAGCTACAGCCAAACGCGAGCTCTTGAATTTGTTGCTCTGTTAAAGTGTTGATGCCAAGTTGTGAAATTGTGACGGGGAGGTCAAGCGATTTGAAAAAATTTTCAAACTTATCAATTCCGCAAAGCGCAGTTTCAACACCGTTTTGTTTTTTAGCATCTTGACCGAAAACAAGGAGGGCAAGTTTTTCAAATCGAGCAAACGCGTTTCGCTCAACACAAACATATCGCGCGTAGCTTGACCAAACCGCCGTTAACGATGCGCCGTGTGCTGTGTCGAACGTTTTGGAAAGTTCGTGTGAAAGTTGGTGTGCCGCCATGCCGGCAACGCCGCCTAGGCCCGTGAAGCCTGTATGCGAAACGCTTCCACACCACATAACTTCGCTTGCCGCTTCATAGTTGGTTGGGTCGCCGTAAAGTATCTTGCCGTTTTCCATAACAACGCGAAGCAACGCGGCTCCGACTTCGTCTGTGAACATGTTGTTGTCAAGTTTTGAGGAAAATCGTTCAAGTGTGTGCATCATTATGTCCGCTATGCCACACGCGATTTGATATTTTGGAACAGAATAAGTTAGTTCCGGGTTCATAATAGCGAAAACAGGTCGGTTAAATTCGGACGCAAGGCCGGTTTTTATGTTAGAGTCTGTGTTGGTTAAAACCGCGCTGTTGCTGGTTTCGCTTCCCGCCGCCGATATAGTTAAGATAACCCCGACAGGCAATGTTTTTGTTGCGTTTTTTTTGCGAAGCCAATAGTCCCATATGTCATCATCGGGGTTTGCAATTCCAAGCGCTATTGCTTTTGCGGTATCAATCGCGCTTCCGCCGCCTATGGCAAGGATGAAATCTGCGCCGAACTCGATACCTTTTTTTATGCCGTCGTATACATGTGAAAGATACGGATTAGGGCGCGCGCCCGAAAATTCCAGAAATTCTATGTTGCTTTGAGTTAGGTCAGAGATTATTCTGTCAAGTAAGCCGGATTTTGCTACGCTTCCCCCGCCATAGACGAGCATGACTCTTTTTTCGCCAAGCTTTAATATTTCGGCAGCAGTTTTTTGTTCGGCGTTTTTTCCGAAAATTATTTTGGTCGGCGAATGATATTCAAATGTATTCATAGTAAACTCCTTTTGAATTATAATGTATTTAATTAATAGTTTACTCTAATAAATTAATACTTGCAATATCTTTCTTAAAGTGATAAAATATATAAGCTATAGTTAATAGTGGTGGCTCGGCAACGAGTTGTATCACAAATCTGATTTGCAGATTGTGAAAAACCAATAGCGAATAATGAGGGAATGTCGGGACGTAGCGCAGTTTGGTAGCGCGCCTGCTTTGGGAGCAGGATGCCGCAGGTTCGAATCCTGTCGTCCCGACCAGTCAGAGTGTTCTTATAGGATTTCACCTATAAGGACACTCTTTTTATTTACACTTCCGGTGTCCATTCCACCCCCTTGCGCACTTTCAATTTCACAGGTTCTGATTTCAATTTTTCAAGTTGCTCTGGGTGAACCTGTCCAACATAATTATAATGTATCTCTAAACGTTGCTTCAAGTAACCATCTTCTTTTTTTGCATGGTGCACCACAATTTTCTCAACAAGGTCATGCAAAATCCCTCGTGTCAGCTTTTTTATTCGTGTATACCTTTTAATTGTAGACATAAATGCTTTGTAATTTGATGCTTTTGATTCAAGTTCTTGCAAGTGTTTCTGTTTATCTACAAGTGTAGCTTCAAGTTCTGACTGTTCCTCATTGTATTTCTGAGACATCTGTGCAAACCTATCGTTTGTAATTACTCCAAATACATTATCTTCATAAAGCTTTGAAAATATTGTTTCAAGTTGCTTTAGCCTATTACTAATTTTCATAATATCGTTTGCTATGGTTTTTTTATCTTTCTCTGCATTTGCATCTGCACTTTTTTCCATTATACAAGCAAACTCTTGCTCGTACTTTGTCGCATATTTCATAAATTTGCGAAGCTGTTCGAGTATTACCACTTCGAGAAAATCTAAACGGATATGATGAGTTTGAGTGCATGTGCCTCTACCACTGTTATTGTTTTGGCAATTAAAGTATTTTATATCATTATTACGTTGGTTGTAATGATAATTTAAGTTGCTACCACATTCAGCGCAAACGAGCAATCCGCTAAACATGTTGTCTTCCCCTGATGACTTACGTTTACGTGATTTTTTCCGGTTAGCATTTACTTTAAGAAATACCTCTCGATCGACAATAGGCTCATTAACATTCTTGAAAACCATAATATTTTGCTCGGGATTCTTGACTCTTCGCTTATCTTTATGACTTCTTGAATATGTTTTAAAGTTAATAATATCGCCGCAGTATTCACTTTTGTCAAGTATAGCAATAATGGTGGATTGTTGCCATTTTGTCATGCTATGGTGGCAAGCATTTCCACCACGTGACATACCTTTCGATTGCCAATAGTGTAGCGGAGTTAATATTTTATCTTTGTCCAACGCAACTGCAATTTCATGCGGTCCATAGCCTTCTTCGGCCATGCGGAATATCCGCCGTACAACTTCTGCTGCTTCAGGATCAATCAGCCAGGATTTTTTATCATCCGGGTTTTTCGTGTAGCCATAAGGTGGCGGACTAAGGGGTTCACCGTTCATTCCTTTAACTTTGTTTGCTGTTTTTCGTTTACGTGAAATATCCTTAGCATATTGGTCGTTTAGTACGTGGCGAAATGCGGAAAGGTCATCTTCCCCAGTTAGGGTATCAACATTTTCAGTAACTGATCTATACCTAATATCATACGCAGGAAAAATTATGTCAGTTAATTTCCCAGCATCCATGTAATCTCTGGACAGGCGACTGCAATCCTTTACGTACACAGCAGCTACCTTGCCAATCTCAATATCAGAAATCATGCGCTTTAATTCCGGGCGGTTCATTGTGATTCCGGAATATCCGTCATCGACATAATGTTCGAATGAAGTATATCCATCTTTAAGAGCGGCTGTTTCCAACAAAGCCTTTTGTGTAATAATAGAATTGCTTTCGCCCTCCAATCCATCATCACGAGACAATCTACTATATAATGCAACAATTTTCTCACCATAATATTTTTTCTTTTTCATAATATTAATCTCTCCTTTTAACTTCTGAATCAATAGCTTTTTTCATAAAAGATATTATGTCGGGATCACATTCCGGATCAAAAATATTATCCACAATAAAAAAATGATTATCTACACTTTGTACGTTTACAACATTACATTCTTCTGTTTGCGTGGACATGCATCCATCAAACCAAAGTCTAAATTCCAATACAGCCCTTTCACTATCTGTTAATTTTTTTGACATGATAATTGTCTCCCTTAGTAAATTTGAATTTATAGCAGTTGATTTCTGAATTGGTGCAATGAATTTTAAACTCAGAAATCAACTGTTATAGGTGTATTTTATTTACTTTTCGGGGAAACACAAGTAAAAACTATGCTGTTATTTGCGAAGCAATATCAATTGGCAAGCGATGTGCTTCAACACGCAACTGATTTATATAATCTATATGATTTTGATTTAATTGCAGTTTTACCATTAACTTTGAAAATTTAAAACTATCAAATGTATGTATCATTGAATGCACATCCTTGCACACGTACATTAAATTAATAGCAGTATCTTCTCCGCCGTAATGCCTGGGGCAGCGGTGGTGCAATTCTCTATCCTTTTCTTCTAAAACCCTACCAGTAACCTGACATTTACCATTCTGAACGAACATCGCAGTTATACGGTGTAAATCGAATGATAAAAATTCGGCACTTTTGGCACGATTATTGAAATAATTAACGTAATCGCATTTCATACTTAATTCCCCCTAACTTTGTTGCTAATAAAACCAAACTCCATAACAACTTCTGCTAATTTTTCAAAAGTCATGTAATTAACTCGGTTGCGGACATAGCCGTTGCGGTCTACACAAAATACAACACCATAGATATTATCGCTTTCACTATCGACCAAATAGTATTCATTAGTTGGGAAATATTTAATACCAGCGAATTTCGCATAGGCAAATTTATTCTTTGTGGGTAACTTGTACATTGTGAAATTACCAGTACTATTGACGAAATAATTCTCTGCAGCATCTGTTAGCGACTTATCAAACATTCCGTCAACCAAATTAATAATGTTCTCATAGGCATTTTTAAAGTGTGATTCAAAAAAGTCTAATTTTTTTAATGTTTCTTGTTTTCTTGTAGCAGTCATAATCTGCTCCTTTCTAATATGTATATTTCTTATAATTTTTATTGGTTGTAGCTCTCTTGACTACAACACTATTATAACATCTTGCGCAAGATATGTAAATTGACAAAACCGCCAATCTTACGCAAGATAATTTGTGGGTTTTTTGACATTTTGCTATCTTGCGCATATTTTACATAAGGTATATACTATATATAATAAGGAAAACACGAAAGAGGGCTAAAAAATGGCAGGAAAAACAGATTATAAAAATCAATGGCTTAATGAAAACAAAGAGCGAATTAATTTGGTTGTGGCAAAAGGTAAAAAGGAAATAATAAAAGAACATGCTGATTCACAAAATGAAAGTGTGAATTCATTTATAAACAGAGCTATAGATGAAACCGTCGAACGAGATGGTCAAAAGTAGTCTACGATAACATATAATGAGCTACAGTAACATCGTTACGCCAATGCGCAAGATGAAAAACACTTACACACATTAACGCTAATTTGTCATACACCAACGGTCTGCCGTTAGCTTTAGCAACTTCAACTGATTTGCCACGAATTTTATACATTCCTTCAGTTTCGTTTAAAAATTTAGTTAACAGGTGTCTTTTTTTACCATTTAATAGATAGTGTTTATTGTTAACACAAAATCTATCAGCAAGCTCCTGAAGCAACTTTTCTCTTGTCATCGGGTCTTGGCATTGCTCGTCATAATAGGCATACATTTGGCGTGCATGCTCTCCTCGCATTGCATGAAAGTCAATTTTGTTTTTCATTTCTTTTGCTGTGAAGATTCGATTTTTTGTACCATCAAAAAATGAACGAACAAACTCTATGTCTACATCTGCAATACGTTGCATTTGTGTTTTACCACCTTTACCTTTCTTAACACGCACACACCAATATCCGCTCTCGTCTTTCATAAAATCATTGCCGGCAAGGCGTTTAAGCTCAGCACGCCTAATACCCACAACCTGCTGAAACTTGACAATCCTTGAAAATTTATCTGAAAGCAACTCCTTGTTACCAAGTTCATTTCCGTTCCCACGACTTCGTGTAATTTTATCAATAGTGCGTTTAGGCTTTTTAATGAGTTTCATATCAACCTTGAAAAATTCACATGGAAATGCAAGGTAAGTGTGAATGGTAGATGGCGAATAACTTTTACCCTGCAAATAGTCGGAATATTTTTGTAAATATTCTTTCTTTGCAGCACGCACAGCATTAGCCGTAAACCCACTTTCTTGAATAAAATCGCAGAATCTAATTGCGGACTTTTTATACTGTTTTTGTGTTGTAGCATTATCATAAGTTTTTATATGTTGGCGCATCTCGTAGCGCAACCCTTTATTTTTGCTCATATCGGACTCCTGTCTCTATTTATATTAATTATTTTTAACAGTAGACTGTTAACCCCATCGGCAATGCCGTTGTTAAACTTGCAGCAGGTTTTTAATGTTACATATAACGTTGGGACACCACCCACGGTTAGCACTTAAAGCCTAATGGTAGACTTGCCACAAAAAAGTGCGCCGTTCGCTATGGTTAGATTCACAAATAAAATTCGATTTTCTTTATATAAGTGCTTATGCTTATATAATTTCATATTTTCTCTTTCACATCTCGACCAGTTCACCCCATTTTTGGGGTCTAAACTGGTTATTTTCCCATACAAAATAACCGTTTATTCATTTCGTGCGTAATTTGCACTGTGTCATGACGGTTAAGGTCGCGGATGCTTCATACTCTACGCCGCATACACAAGCCCAAACAGCCGCCTTACGTATCACCTAATCGCAATTTTATTGTGCATAACTACATAATAGTTACTTTTCGGGGAAAATCAAATGAAAAACAAACTTGACAGGGTGGAAATTTTGTGGTATTTCATAAAAAAAGTTGGGTTCCTTAAGGTTCCTAACTTAGAAAAATGAAAAAAATCAGGTTCCTTAATTCTTGAAAATCAAAATTTAAGGAACCCAAAATGATGCTGTTTTATTCTCATATTTAACTAAAAAATAAAAATAAGGAACCTAAATTTCAAGGCGAATTTTTAGGTTCCTTATTTTTAATATTACTCATATTTTTAAAACGCAAACGAAATAATAAGATATCTATATCACTAAACCTTTTTTAATCATTTTACTTTGTGTACTTGACAGAATTGAATTGTTAATAATATCCTTTTTCCTTAAATGGCTACAAGATAATATTCTATATTCAGATTTTTTGGAAATAGGTATATACTTATAGTTTTCTTTCTTTTCATTTAAGCGCAGCAAAATAAAACGTTCATCGTTATTGCCAGAATGCATAATTTGGTCAATAAGAACATTTCCTGATATGTTTTTTGCCTCTAAATCTTCTATCAACTCATTAACAAAAAAGAAAAGAGAGTCTGATGTATATAAGATAACTAACGCACTATAATCCATTTGAGGAGTTTTTATAATTTCATACTTATTCATACTCTCACCTCCTTATATATTTATGAGCTTACAGTTTATAATAGTCATTTATAATTTTAAGTGTGTCTTTGATTAATGAATGTGCTTCGCCCATATTTGAAATAATTCTTGTTGTATCTAATGGAGCAAGTGGGTTATCCCAATGATATAATGTATGCCTATGTTTGTGATAGTGCGTATATGCTTTAGAGATATAGTCTAAAAAGTCATCACTATGAGTTGATGCCTTATATTCTGTCTTCAAAACAAATTTGTCACCAAATTTTGTGAAAACGAAAAAGCTATCATTATTCTTTCCGGATTCTCTAATGGGTATTCCATTTTCTTGAAGTGCGATTTTTAATACTGCTTCAAGTGGCCTTAATGCAGGATGTACTAAATGGCTATACTCAAACATATCTCCTTGTATTTTCAAGTTATATATAGCTTGGTGCAAAGAATTCTTGATTTTGTCGTTAAGTTGATTATTTACATTGGGCAAATAATCAACAAACTCTGTTTTTATAACATCTTTATCAACTTCTAAGTTATAAACAGTATTTAGAAATCTTGGAACTTCATCAGTTTCTAATAATTCTACTATGTACAATGCAATAGCGTTAAATAATTCTTGTTGCTTTCCTTGTAACAAAAGTTTGTTTTTATCATCATAATGAACTATTTTTAACTTTTGTTTAGATGGATTATTAATAGATAATGTGAACCCTTTGCCGTATGGTTTTTGATCTTTTGATAAAATTAAATCACTAAAATCTTCTTGTATCAAATCTAAAACAGCTTTTAAATCATTATAACTGATTTTATTGGCTGTCATACTGTTTGCTCCATAAGATATTTCGGGTGCTTTATCTCCCCTAATCGCCGATTTCGCCAGCTGATCTGCAAGTTCATTGTAAGTATCACCTGTGTGGGCAGCAACTTTGTAAAAGGTAACTTTCAGGTCAGACTTTATACTATCAAAAAATTGTTTATAAGCTTTTGTTCCGTCTTTGTTAGTTTTCCATTCGCCTGTACACCATTTTTCTATACCCTCGTAATCATAGTATAAGTCGAGAGATTTAATATCATTATCAATACAGTATTGCATAGCTTTTTGTGCGCCTATAATTTCACCGGCAACATTTCTCATTGAAACAAGGTTTGGCGTATTAAATTTTTCTGCAAAGTGTTCTTCTATTCCGTACGCAAACATCACAAGCCCATACGAAAACTCTTTTACAGAATCTTCATAGCTTCCGTCTACATATGCTACCGCCTCAGATGCCTCGGTGATAATTTTTTCAGTTTCAGCTTTTAATGCAGTAGGCGTTCCTAAAAAAGCCTCTGCCTCTGCTAATGTTGGAAAACCTTTATATGAAGCACCGGAAAAACCATCCACTTGCTTTTTACATTCAGCCCATGTTTTATATATTCCGGGTTTATGGCCTGCTTTAACTGCATAATAATTTTTTGCCATTTTCAACTCCTAATTTTAAACCAATATAATATACTATAATATTTTTTTATTTTTGTCAAATTTAATATAAGCACATTCTTTTGTCGCTTCTTGCTTATGTGCATTAAATGAATCTATAAGCACAAATTTCACTTTATCATTTTCTTTGACTGGCAGTCTATCATAAAAAGATGATATTTTAAAGAAATATGAGCCTGTGTTTGATTTTATAAAGCCGGTTTTACCTCCGGCATTAAGCCTTAAAACATTTCCAATATGCACGGTCATTTTTTCATAAATTATAGATAGCCAAAAATCTTTTAGTATAGGTAGTTTAATCTCTTGCACAGCGTTATCCGGTGAAAGTTTATCATATAGTGCTTGCAAATCATTTGGTATTTGCCACTCGTTTTGCTTTCTAACTTGAATAGTAAACAAAACATGCTTGAGTGCACTTTCTGTATTTTTTACATCACATAACAACTTAGCTATTTTGGGATATAGCTTAACTTTCATTTCAGGAGTGTCTTTTGTTAGCGCCGCACGGCAATAGAACAATAATGCGTTATCAATTTCATTATTAATCAAATATATATCGCCTAAACTTTCAAGCAGTGAATAATGATCTTTTTTGGTTATAGTTTCTTTTAATAATATAATTGCTTCATCAAATTTGTTTAACTTCGCAAGGCTCATTGCTTTTCTTGACAAAACCCAAACATCTATATCATTGTGAAAATCAGAGATTGCAGAAAAAGCCTCATCGCAACATAAAATACATTCATCATATTTTTTGCAAGATATTAAAGCTTTTGTTTTGTATGAGTAATACATTTCTTTATCTGAGCGAAATTCTTTTTCTCGCTCGCCTTGTTTATAAGTACCGGCTTTTTCTGCAAGCATGGAAACATCTAATTTGTCAAGCAAAGCCAATCCTTTTTCGTGTGGGTTATTGCTGTGTTGATATAGAAGTTTAAGCATTCTTACAATAGTTTTTTGATATGCACTTTTATCATTTTGCTCAACTGTTTTGGTTATAAAGATTGCTGTATCATAGAGTTTGTTAAGTTCTGTATAGTTGTAGCTGTCTTTTGGGTTCTTAAAACATTTTTCATAAAGCAACCATGTGAGTATACTGTTATTGTAATTAAAATTTGCATCTCTGCTGTAAAGTTCCTTTGAGACAACAAGTGCTTCTTCAATTTTACCCAGAGACTTTAGACACCTCGAATACTCCCAAGCAAGCCATTTATCACACTTGGGCGCGTAGAGTTGTTCGTATAAAGGCAAGGCCTCATCCCAAGCTTTTTTATCGGATAATGCTCTTGCTTTGTCACGGATGTCTAAATCGTCGTTCATTTTACAGCTCTCCTCTAAACGCTTTGGCGTATAGTGATTTTTCTGCTTTGTCGAGTTTTGTTTTTATGTTGTTGTAATGGTTTTCTATGCTATCGGCAATGGCAAAAAGCTTATCTACTCTGCGGACTATTTCTTCTTGCTCGGGGAGGGGGATATCATAAACAGGGATTTTAGAAACTATTTTTACATTTAAATTATTCATTGTAGAACCAGCGCAATTCATTAGCAGATAACTTTTTGTTTCTTCACTTGAAAGCATAATAGAGTATAAATTCGCATTATATCCATTTTTTAATCGAAAAATTAAACTACCTGTACCGCATATCCATCCGTGCTCTTTTTTTGTAATGGTAGCAGTTCTTCCCATTTCACCTCTTCTTGCCATTATGATATCATTTTCGTTTAGTATATAACTTTTTAATTCTTGTAGCTTAGTATTTGAAATAGATATTTTATTATCGGGAATTATTTTTTGATTTTTAATATGTTTGGGATTTATCACCGGAACGCCATCGTCAATGTAATCTGTTGCATGTAAAAGTGATCCAAAAGGTCCAATCTTGGTTTCTCTAATAATATTTTCGAGCGCAACCGTATCATATTTTTGGTTTGTTAACCTGCCATCGCAGGCGCTTGCAAGTACGCTTTGGCGGAAGCGTTTTAAAATAAGCGGTATTTTTTCAAGTTTTTGCCGCGCGGTATTTAACTTTTCAAGCCGTGCTTCCAATCGCTCAACAATTTGTTTTTGCTCTTCTATGGTGGGTGGAACAGGGATAGTTAAGGAGTTTAGCACAGTTAAACTAATATTTTGTTGTGTTCCACCTTTGCCAAGTGAGAGCAAATACGCTTTTATTGTTCTAAGATAATAGAAAAGAAATTTATAGTCGCATTTCAAATATTTTGTAAATGCAATAGCTTGATTTGTGCAACAATCAATTCCAGCTATTCCAAGCTTCCCTATACTTCCATACATAGCTATTAAAACTGCATTAAAAGGCACCATCTTTGCACTACTATTATCATAACCTAATTTTGTAATTTTCTTTTGTGATTGTAAAACTATATTCTCATTTAAGTCGGCAGTAATAAGCCATGAAATTGTGCCGTTTTCATAATATGTACTTTCTGTTGCTTTTGGTGTTCCGCCTGATGACCATGTGACAACATCTTTCATGTTTAGCCACTTCCAATTAGTGGGTATTATCCATAGCTCACTCATCACCATCACCCTCAAGCATAGCAAACAAATCATTAAGCTCACTTAAAACGCTTTCAAGCTCCAGTTGTGCCTCGCCTATAAGCTCAAGCGGTTCGGGTAGGTTTTCGCTGTCTTCTGCGCTTTCGTCTTTTAACCATGTTATATCCAGTTTATAACCACGCTCGACAATCTCTGTTATATGGAACTTTCTAAAGCGTCCTGTTTCGCCTAAATCTTTGCGCTCGCTCGTGCCGTTCGGATTGTCGCCATAGCATTTTTCAAATTCCTCAAAATGCTTTTCTGTAAGAGGTCTATCTTTCTTTGTAATACCCTCTACATTAGAGCGGCCGTCAAATATCCATACATTTTCCGTTGGCAATCCCTTTTTCAAAAAGACAACATTAGCTTTAACGCCTTGGCTATATGGGGTAAATGTACCCCTTGGCAAGCGCAAAATAGTGTGTACGTTGCAATCTTGCATCACAATTTTAAACACATCAGCCGCTTTGTCCTCAAATAAACAGTTGTCGGGCAACACTATTGCCGCCCTGCCGCCGGGTTTTAGTATGGTTAAAATATGTTGCACAAAATTTAGCTGTTTGTTTGAAGTTTCAACGGTGAAATCTTCACGCTCGGGTGCTTGGCTTGCACCCTTTGTACCAAAAGGTGGGTTTGTTAATATACAATCGTAACGCTCGTTTCTGTCTGGATCATAGATGGTGTCGCCCAAATATATTTGCGGTTCTATTCCATGTAAAAACATATTCATAAGCGCAAGGCGGCGAGGACGTGCCACAAGGTCTTGCCCATAATAAGTTGAAGTCCGTATGCGTTTGATAATATCACGGTTTAAAGCGCCTTTTGTTTCGTCCATCAGCCACTCGTAAGCATACATTAAAAAACCGCCTGTGCCACAAGCAGGGTCACAGATTTTATAGTCGTCTATTTTGCGGGGGTCGGGTTTCATAACACGGCAGATAGATTTAATTAACGGACGTGGAGTGAAAAACTGTCCGGCGCCTTTTTTGCCCTCAGCGGCAGATTTTTCTAAAAGCCCCTCAAAAGCAGCCCCCTTAACGTCAACCTCCATCGCCGTCCATTCCTCTTGATCTATCATGTTAATAACTTTTTTAAGGTTGACAGGGTTGTTAAAGCGAGCCTGTGCATCTCGAAAGATATCGCCAAGCAAGCCTTTTTCTTTTTTTAATGTGTTTAAAACATGGTTGTAATGCTCTAATAAATCTGCGCCGGCTTTGCCTTTTAACGTGTCCCAGTTGCAGGGCACTTCTGTTTTTTTGTTGCTTTCATCAAGCATAACATAAGACGGAATAGCAATTTCTTTTTCGTCCGCCATTTTTAGAAATAGCAAGTATGTAATTTGTTCTATATAATCGCCATAGTCCATGCCGTCATGGCGCAGAGTGTGGCAAAATCCCCACAGGGTGTTTACTATGTCTGACATGTTTGCTCCTCTATTCCTAAGTCTTTGCGCATTAAGGTTGCGTTTTTATTTTTCACTAAAATAGCGGTTAACCAATTGGATATTCTTTTTTTCGTGCTAACAGCTGGGTCATTTTATATTCACCATATTCTGTTAGTGTCCAATATTCTCCTAAGTCTTTTGTGCTACGTTTCTTTTCACTTAACTTGATTAGTCCAAGCGCTTTAAACTGAACTTTAATTATGTTTACACTTTCATCAGCTATTGCATAATTATTAAAATTCTTAAAATTTGCGAAATTTGGCTTAGCTCTTATTATTGCACTGTCTTTTTCTAACATGTCGATAATCTTACGTTCAAATGTGTAAATACTACATTCATCTATCATTTTAGGTGAAATAAACTCAAATATTTCATCCCACTCGTATATTAAAGAATCTTTACACGAATAAGAGTCGTAATTACTGTTACTTGCAACAAATTTAAAATTTATTTCAATTAAATCATCACCTTGCTCAAGAAATTCGCTGCCTTTAGGGGCTTGTGTTGCTGTTTTTTCAATTTGTTCCCTTAACTCTTTATTCTCTTTTTGCAAGCGCAACAATTCCCTTGTTGTTTCTTCACTGCTAACTACTGTGTCTGATTTTACCCAACCAACAGCAGGGAAATTCTTGATAAGTTTAACCATACTTCTTGAAACAACAGAACCTAAATCTTTTGAATCTTCCCAGTATTTTACCATTTTTTTCTCGGCGTTTTTTCTAAATGCTTCAAGCTTTACTCTTCCGTCTTCGCTTGGTTCGCTTTTATCAACTGAGATTTTGCCCGGCTCTTTATGCAAAAAAGATATTATAGGTTTACCTGTGCTTAATGCATAATCGAATTCCATCTCTGTATAACTTATACCCTTTTCATTTAACGAGCCATATCTGCCACCTATTATCAACAAATAGTAGTCGCAGTCATCAATAACCCTTTTTATTAATGTCCATTGATCTTCGTTTGAAGCAGGGAACATTTCCATTCCGGCAGGTATACAATCAAGCTCCAATAATGCTTGAATAACCTCTGTTCTTTCTTCTTGTAAGTCAGTATATGTTGAACTTACAAACACTTGGTATCTTTTATGCATAATATCCCCTTAACTCGCAATAAGCTCGTTTAATCTATCAACTAATTCGGTCAAGTTGCCAAAAATTTGTTTTGCTTTGCTTTTTCCGCCCTCTCTATAAAAAATCGGCATATATTCAAAATCATCAACGTCAATTGTAAGATTTTCTATAAGATGTTGGCGTATCAATTCAAGCCATTTAAGCTCTTCGGGTGAAAAGATTGTATCGCTCATAAATTTGCGCATCGTAAGCTCTACACGTTCTTCGGCAGAATATATGTCGCTTTGCTCTGCGCTGTGTTTTATCATAGAAATAATATCTGCAAGCGCTTTACCAAAAACAATTTTATGTGCTTTTTGCAAATCAGGTTCTTTAAACTGCGATTTTTTCATTTTTTTGCGCAAATCGCTTAAAACGTCTGTTTTCCACTCTTTAGGGCGGTTTAACAAAATTTCAATAGCATCTATATGCTCAGGGTTGCTTCTTACAAACTTTTCAAAAGAGAGTAAATAATCTTCGGGCTTTACCGTTTCATCGCCGATTTTAAATATCCATTCACTCGAAACAGTGTCGACAACTTCATACGCAATAAGAAAAGACGATTTTGCTCGAGGATAGTTTATTAAAAGATCAATAAAACTTTGATCCTTCAACGTTTCCATTGTTGAAGTAAAGTTATTGTTAATATTATTTTTCAATTCGCCCGCAAATTTGCCGATATCTCCATTATCAATAAAAGACGAAAATTGTTCCCGTGCCTCGCCCGACATATTTTTTTCTATACGTCGTAATCGCTTAACTAAAACATTCGAGTTGTAATCTCGATCGTCATTATTCCAAATGTTTTCGATAACTTGATGAATTGTAATCGGGTCTTTTTGTGGTGGCTCAAATTCCATTTCATTAGTGCCTTTGAAATATTCAATCAAAGTTCCGTCAAAGCAATCAAAAACGGTGAAATGTGTTTTATGGATATCGGGGCAAAGGCGTGTTCCTCGCCCTAACATCTGAACCCAAAGAATTCTCGATTTTACAGGTCGCAAGAAAACAATAAATTCTATTGCAGGAACATCGACACCCGTTGTTAGCATATCTACTGTTACCACTATTTTAGGTTCGGGGCGATTACGGAATTCTCGTATTCGTTGCAAGGGTCTGTCAACCGTCGGGCTTCCTGTGATTTTTTGAACAAAACTATCCCCTCGGTTGAATATATCACGACAGCAACGTACAATTCGGTCAGCGTGTGATTTATGGCGCAAATCATTAACCGCAAAAATCAAAGTTTTTGGAAAACGTCCGTTTTCTTCTTCAAATTTATCCGTATACTTTTTAATTTCAGATATAATTTTTTTGTTTGTATTGGGCGCAGTTATCTTTCGCTCTATATCGGAAGAAGAAAATTCTCGCTCGTCTTCAAGCTCATCATAAACCTCCTTGCCGGTTACGTTATCAATTAAACCGACACTCTCGCCTTCGTGTAAAAATACTCCATTCATTTTTACACCGGAGCTTATTTTCACAGCTTCATAATCCACGAGATAACCGTCGGCTATCGCTTCATCCGTTGTATATCTATAAATAACCTCTTTAAAAAGCGACAACGAATGTGGCGCTGGTGTAGCGGTTAAACCGATTTTAACACAATCAAAATACTCAAGCGTATCTCTCCATGCTGAAGTTTCTTTTGAAGTATAACCACGGTGGCATTCATCAGTCACGATTAAATCAAAAGCATGGATAGGGATATCAAGCATTTCAACTTTATCGCCAATTTCTCCGGCACTTTCTTCTGAAACAGCATCTTTTCCGAATAAATTCATAGACATACGCTGTATAGTGCATATATAAACAAATGTATGGTTTTTTCCGGGGCTTGTCAAATATTCGTTAGGCAATAATTTTGGATTAAAAGGCTCATCTTCCCCAAAGTCCTCTTTTTTAAAAGCTTGACTGTACACCTCGTATTCTTTGTCGAATTTTGAACCTTTGGGCGTATCAAAAGAAGCAAAGGCTCGGACTGCCTGTGCCGCAAGGGCTTTTCTGTCTACTAAAAATAATACTCGTTTGAACATTCCGCTACTAAGCAAACGATAGATTTGAGAAACGGTAAGAAACGTTTTACCTGTGCCTGTTGCCATTGCAACAAGCATTTCTCTTTTGCCATTCAGTATAGCCAATTCGGTGCTTGAAATAGCTTTTGATTGGTACGGTCTAAGGCGAGCATTGTCATCTATAGGCGTAGATTTCAATTTAAACATCGCTTGCTCTTTATTTGATGCCAACATATCAAGCATAGCTTGTGGGGTGTGCATTGTTTTAACTTTTCTTCTTGTGTTTTTCTCATTGCGTGCATCTAAAAACCATATTGTTTCTCCGTTAGAAGAATACAAAAATGGTATCTTGTAACCGCCAAAATTAAAATCGCTTTCAGCCATGCCACGAGAATAACGCTTTGCTTGGCCAAGAACTTCTTGCGCAGAAACAGAAATTTTTTTGGCTTCAAGAACGGCAAGTGGTTTTCCGTCAACAAACAAGACATAGTCGGCAGGGCCTGTTGCTGTGGGATATTCCCTTACTGCATGATTTTTAAGCGTGCTTAAATCAAGCGACGAACTGTAATTTATAATGTTCCAATGTTTCAAAAGAGCTTTATCAATACGCTCTTTACGAGTTTTCCACTCAAGCTCTATACTGTTGTTAGACAAAACAGTTCACCTTTCATACAAAAAATACAAATTCCAATAATATTATATCAAATTAGCAACAAAAATTCAATATTTGGTAATTATTTTTTATAAAGTTTTATCAATTTTCTGAACGACATAATTCAACTTTTAACGCAAAACCACTATATTTGTTTTGTATTAGAAATTAAAAAAACTATGTACGCACCCCCGAGGACAAAGTTGTCCTCGGGGGTGCTATTACTTTTGTAGCAAACTATTGTTTATTAATGGCTTTTGCCAAAACGCCTATGTGCTATGACACATAGGCGAAACACGGATTGCTATGGAATTATGCCACGGCGATCTTCTGCAGCATTTGAACAATATGGTATACCCATTTCATCGAACCATATTGTATCAAACAAATCCTGAGACCCCTCCATGTTTTCCCAAGTCCAAGGCCCGTTGGGGTTAATCCAGACTGGGTTTTCCCAATTGTCACGGTGAGTGTCCGGGTGGAACGTTAGGCAAACAATTTCATGAAATTTCTTTCCGTCGGATGCTGCGAATCCAGCGGTTTTGTCTGGGTCGATAAACATATTTTGAAGCGGAAATAGGAAGTCCATTGCTGTGCTTGTGTCGAGTTCGTCCATGTCATAAAGCTCTATAAACAAGTCCTCTAAGATGTACATATAAGGTATTCTCATAATGTTGTCCTTTCTTTTTTTGCTCATTAAAAAACGATTATGCGAGCTAAAAAACTCATAATTTTATTAATACTATAATTTTAAATTTTTGTTATCAAAAAAAGAAAAGGTGATTTTTCGAAACACAAAAAACGTTGATATTAAAGGGTTTTTCGGCGATTCCTATAACAACACTCTCACCACCAACGTGACGCCTTACCCATTGATGATGGGTCTGGCGTCTTTTTTGTTGCTTTGCAAAATACCGTGTGTCGTATCGCTTGACTTATAATGAATAAAATCAGCATAATGCAGGAGAAAACCATGAACTACAAAAAATCTTACACCGACATAATCGAAAAACTTAAGCAAGCTCAAATATAAGCGGAAGAAAACTACGTTTCTTCACAAGATAACATACAAATTTTTGATAAACCATTGACAACGGGGCTTTAATATATTAATATAGTATTAACAAATACTTTAGCGTGCTAATTCGCTAACGCTTGAATGCGATAAAACGATCATAAATAAATCAGTAACTTGTCGGTATAACGTAAAGCTAAAAAAAGGGGGATACATAAATGAATGATCTTGCGGTTATCGGCGCAAGGGTGAATGACCCCGAAAGCGGCACAGACGAGATATTAAACATCGGAATAAAAGACGGGATAATCAGCCATATAACGAAAAGCTCGGTTGACGCCAAACGGTATATCGACGCCGAAAATCTTGTTGCAACCCCAGCATTTATAGACATACACACACATGAAGATCTACTAATAGAACAAACAAACGAGTTTATCTTCCCAAAACACACAGCGATAGCGGCGGCAAAAGGCGGAAACGCTCTTATAGTAACGGGAAACTGTGGCATGAGCAATCTTCCCATTAGGGAATATCTTTTGGCGTTAGAGCAACAGAAATTGCCGATTACCTGTTTAAGTTTGGTTGGCAACGTGGCTTTGCGGGGCGCTTTGGGGCTTTCAAACTATGACGCGGCGGACGATAATCAGATAAACAAGATGGCGAAACTTGCGCAAACCGCAATAGACGGCGGAGCAATAGGGATTTCGGCAGGGCTTCAATATGCCCCCGGAACTTCGACAAAAGAATTTGTGGAACTTTGTAAGATAGCAGGGGACAAGGGTAAATTCATGTCGGTTCACATGCGATACGACTATCCCGAAAAAGCTGTTGAAACGGTCGAGGAAGTGGTTTATGCCTCAAAAAAAACCGGTTGCCCTATACATATTTCGCATATAAGCGCCAACGTATACGGTAACGGCAACATCGACAAAGCAGAAAAGCTTATAAAAGACTCGGGTCTTGACATAACCGCCGATGTCTATCCATATAACGTATGGGCGACGACAGTTAAATCCGCTGTTTTTGATGATGGTTTTGCTAACTTTAACTTCACGGAAAACGACCTTGAAATTCTTACCGGGCCACTGGTAAAACAGTTTTGTAACAAGAAGCTTTTTGAGCAACTTAGAAACGCTTCACAAGATGTTTCGGTAGCTTGTCACAACGCAATTCCTATCGAGGATGTCGAAAAGGCGTTTTGTTTAGACTTTGCGATGATTGGAAGCGACGCGGTTCTTAACGTTGATGAACAAGGCCATTATCAAGGCCACCCAAGGTCGAGCGGAGCGGCGGTTAAGTTTCTTGAAGAATTTGTGTTAAACAAAGAAATAATGTCGTTTAGCGAAGGGATTAAAAAACTGACTCTGCTTCCGGCGAAACGCCTTGGTCTTTCAGACTATGGACGAATTCAAGAGGGATTGCCTGCAAGAATTTTGGTGCTTGACCTTTCAAAACTTCGCAACATGTCAAAGTTTGGCCAAGATGTTTGCGCGGCGGCGCCACAGGGAATTGAGTATATTATAAACGGCAACACGGTTTCGCGTGGGTAATCGATAGATTATAATGAATTTTATAAAAATAAATATTTTAATGTAAAGAGGTTATTTGAAAATGGGAACTTTAATCAATCCGGAAAATTCATGGCTCGTGTGGATGGCGGTCATCATTATTGCCGCTCTTGCGATAGTAGGCGAGCAAAAAACAAAGATAGGCGGAAAGATAGGCGGCGTTACTATAGCTGTTTTTGGCGCAATGTTGTTAGCTAATATCAACGTTTTGCCGTTCGCTTCTCAATCCCCCGTTTACGGAAGTATCGGTTCATATGTTCTTCCGCTTTCGATTGCTATGATGTTGTTTTCGTGTGATACAAAAAAGATCATCAAAGAATCGGGAAAACTGTTTTTTATCTTCCACATCGCCGCAATAGGAACTATTATCGGCGCAATAATCATGGGATTTGTTTTTAAAGGAACGGACGGCATAGACGGTATCGTTGCTATGGAGGTTGGCGCTTTCATCGGAAGTTCGGCAAACCTTGTTGCGGCGGGCGAAGCGTTTAACGCAGATTCTTCCTACATCGGAGCAATGTCGGTTGCGGCAAACCTTCTTGCTACTACCGTAATGGTGGTTATGAGCCAGATGAGCGACACAAAATGGGTTCGCAAAAATTTCAACCACCCGTATATAGATGCATTTGAACAAAATTCAAATAATGACGCCGGTTCGATTTCTGAACAGTATTGGAAACCGAAAAACATCTCGCTTCTTGGTATTGTGTTGACGTTCGCAACGGCTTTTGCTATCTGTGCGGTTTCAAGCGTTATTTCAAAATGGGTTGTGACACTTGGACTTCCCAACATACTGACACAACTTTTCGGTTCTATCTATCTGGTTATCAGCACAATAACACTGCTTTTGGTGTTCTTGTTCCCCAAATTCTTCAGCCGTTTAAGCGGAGCGCAAGAGTTCGGAACTTTTGGTATAATGATATTCCTTGTGTACATCGGCGCAGGCGCAGATTTAAAACAACTTGTTGAAGTGGGTCCGACTATCTTCACATCGGTTATCTTTGTCGGTCTTTGCAACATCGCACTTCTTTGCGTCGTTGCAAAGTTTGCAAAATGGAACTGGGAAGAGGTTGTCAACGCAGCTTTGGCCTCGATTGGAGGGCCTTCAACAGCCGCCGCAGTATCGATAAACAGGGGTTGGTCGGCGCTTGCTGTTCCCGGTTTGTTGGTTGGCCTTTGGGGAATTGCTATCGGTAACTACCTTGCAATTATCATCGGAAATATATTTTAGTTAAATTTTAAAATAGCAATAAAAGGGGAGGGTTTCCACACCCTCCCGTTTTGATGGTTTGCCACATACCACAGCAATTAATGTAAGTTAAGTATAAGGAAAGTTAAAAATGGTTTTAGATCTAGTCATTGCAAACCCTGCCGGAAACATAACAGGATTTGTGACAAATGAGGACGTAAACAAACGAGATTATGCAAAGATTTCGGAAAAGATAATGTCGCGCGACGATTTGAAGATTGAACAAGTTGGGTTTATAAACACCTGTCCAAAAACAAAGACAGAGCGAATGGACATGATGGGCGGGGAATTTTGCGGAAATGCGACAAGAAGTTTTGGGCTATATCTTGCGAAAAAACGCAGTCTTTGTGACAGCGGCTCGCTATCCGTTGCGGTAAGCGGAATGAGCAGCGAGTTGGTTGTGGAATATGATTTGAAAAACAATCTGTGCAAAACTTCAATGCCGTTGCCCACCGCTGTCGACCAGATATCGATTGACGGCATCGAGTTTCCCGTTATTGTTTTTGAAGGGATAGTTCATGTCATTGCGGTAGATATTGCGATTAATAGAACGGTGTTTAACCGGATAAAAGAGGAGTTGTCCGCAAAGTATCAGTTTGACGCCATGGGAGTCATGTTTCTTGACAGTCAAAAGCTCTTTATGAATCCTGTTGTTTATGTTAAAGAAACAAACACAACGGTGGACGAGGGCAGTTGTGGTTCGGGAAGCGTTGCGGCGGCAATTTTTCTTGCGCAAAAAAATCCCGACGGCGTTTATACAATCGAGGTTGCCCAACCGGGGGGAACTATCGAAGTTGTTGTCGAAATAGTTCAAAACTCTTGTGTCAAAGCGACAATGGGCGGCATGGTTGAAATATTTGATACGATTGAAATAACGATTTGATTAATAATGTTTAATTATAATAAAACAGAAAAAAACACTCGTGGTGATCGAGTGTTTTTTTTTGCACCTTGAATAAAATTGATATGAAAAGGATGCTTGTTTTTCGTATTAGAGGTACAAGGTGCATAGCGCAAACCGCAAATCGCTTTGCGCTTTACGCTTTGCGCTAGGTGACAATATGAACAAATATTACAAAAGGGGGAGAGACATTTGTATTGCCGCAAGCGGCATCTATATAAAAACAAACGTAGTTTGTTACAAACGTAGTTTGTTGAACGAAGTAACGACGGTTTTCATTCGCCTTCGATGATATCTTTGAGGGTTTGCATTGATATATCGCTTGACGCCATTTCGTCTGACAGACGCTTTAGCTCGAACTTTATGAGACGTTGGTTTTTAACTTCTTTTTTATATTTCATCTTGTGTTCAAGACTTGCCCAACTGTCTTGTGAAATTGTCCTAAGTTGAATTTCTATCGGAATTTCGGAGTTTTCCGTTTCAAGCATCAAGATTATATGATAGCTTCGATACCCGTTTTCTTTCGGGGTTCTTATATAATCCTTGCTTTTAATGAGTGTAAAATTTTTGTCGGCTTCAATTAACTCTGCGAGTTCGTAGACATCGCTTAGAAATCGGCAGACTATGCGGACACCGACGATGTCGGTAAGGTTGGTCATAGCGCTTTCGGGAGAAACGTCAAGATTTAATCGTTTAAGTTTTTCGGTAGTGCTGTCTTTTGATTTAATTCTAACTTTGAAATGCTCGGCTTTTTCCTTAAACTCTTCCGTAAAGACCTGTTCGACTATATTTTTCGCATATGAAAGTTCGCTTAAATAATGTTCGTAGAAATCTTCGCTAATCGACAATTGCTGTCGCATTTTTTCGACCACCTCTTGTTTGATGTTTATAGTTTATCATGCAAAACTTAAACATACTTTAAAAAATCACGGTAATTATAATTTCTTTTCCCGTTTTACTTTCCGCCGTAATCGAACTTCCGTGCATCTCGCAAATTGCTTTAGCTATCGAAAGGCCAATGCCAAATCCTTTGGTATTGCTGTTTCGAGATTTGTCCTCGCGCTGGAAGCGGTCGAACCAGTGGTTGTGTCTACCAATCGTCAGGTTTTCACACGCATTTTCTATCGTGAAGACTTTGCGGTTGCCTTTTAAAGCAAGTCCAATTTTTATGTCGCTTTGGTTTGGCGAATATTTAACGGCGTTTTCCGCCAACACTTCAAAGAGCTTTCTAACATAATCTTCTTGGCCTGTAAACGTTAAGTTGTTTTCTATCGTTGTTA
>CAYJJR010000029.1:0-23202 GCA_964370565.1 uncultured Oscillospiraceae bacterium
TTTTCCTTGCTTTTATTATACTATATTTTAGCTGTTTTTGCTGTGGTTTGGGGAGATTTTGGTTGTTCAGTGGGGCTTAAATATTTCTGCAATATCTAAACAAAGCGAAAATCTTCTTACCCCCGGCTCGTGAAGATAACTGACTGTTGGGTTAAGCTGTGTTTGATAAATTTGGGTTAAAACGGTTGTGTAAACAATACTATTGACAAAAGAAATTAAACTGTTTATTTGATTGTCGGGTGGGTGCATAACTCGTTTATCAAAGTTTATTTCTTGATCTACAATCTTGTTCCAAGCCTCGTAATATATACGGCGTATGTTTCCCTCGCAACCCATAATTTCTTGTATAGTATCATATTTTTCGATATCACGGCGAAGAAATTCTATCTTTGTCATTGCGCTTGAAATATCTTTACCTCGTCCATTATAATATCTCAAATTCCTGTAAATATTCGCAGTAGCCGCTATTAAGAACTTTTTCGCTATAACGGTTCTTTTTTCATAGTCGGAATAATGTTCAACTTGTTTCACCAACAAACTTCCCGCTAAAAGCTGTTCTTTTGGGTAAAACGAGCCGATATAAAAATCATAGTAGTTGAAAAAATGAAGACAGATACCTTGTTTTGAAATAAGATTTAACAACGAAGTGTTTAACGACATTTCAGACATAATATAGATGTCCGAAATCGTTTCAACCGGAAGATCTCTCTTTTCGCCCGTTTCGTTTATATACCTCAATGTATTATCCTGTTTTTTTAATTGACCGCCGTTATAAACATAAAGACTTTTTTTCATCAAGCACCTCTAAATAAAACAAAGATCATAGTATGCGCATTTTTTGCAGATAGGCTTTTTAATTAATAGGGGAGGTAGCGAGTTGTTGCAAATTTGCTTTATATCATCAATAGAATTTTCTATCTCTTGGATATCCGCTTTTGACAAATTAACCTCTCGAGTTTCACGAATTAATGGATAATCTATCTTTCCAACAACTCCAAAAACCCCTTTTTTATTAAGATAATATAGATAATATTTAACTTGGAAAATCGAAGCTTCCTCTATCTTTTTGTTTTTTTTAACTTCGTGTAGTATCTTTTTGCTTTTGATAAAATCTATATTTATCTCGTCGTTTATATTAATGTGTTTTTCTTCTCTCGAATAAGAAGTTTGGTCTATAACCTTTCCGAGAGCTACCGAATCGCTTGTGTTTTCCATCGTTATACTATGGTTAAAATACCAAAGTTTACGCTTGCATACCTTATAGTAATAGACCATAACGCCGGTTATCTTTTGTTCCATAATCTTGTTCCCTTAAACAAAAATCCCGAAATCTTGTTTTTCGTTTTCTTTTGGCTCATTGTTTTTTAAAAAACCGAGTTTATCATCATAAAAGCAATCGGCAACCTCGACATTGTTAAATTTGTTAAGTTTTATATTTAAAGCAACATCTTGATTTTTAACCTCATAAAATTGGACACCGACACAAAGTTCCTCTATAGTATTTTTTGCGTTTTCCTTTTGAACTATATCATAAATACCCTTGCTGTTTAATATCTCGACCGCTGTTTCAATTGCTATTTTGTTTTCGTCATACAGGCATTTTGGGATAATGTTTTTGGAGCGTATTCTTCTAAATCGCTTGTCTATTTCAGTAGCGTCACTCGTGTCTACAAATATGTTTTTAACATAACTATATTTCTCTCGAAATGTTTTAAGAAAAACGCTACTCTCAAGGTTTTCATGCGTGAAAAATTGCTCCAAAAGTTCTGTCTTTGTTTTCTCATCGATAACTCCGTCGATGCTGGCAAGAGCTTTTTTGCTTAATTCATATAAATCCCTATCAATAAAACCTCTGTCGGAATTATATTGCGATATTAGAATGTTTTGGCTAATTTCAGAAAAAACAAAACAGTTGTAGCTATCAACAGGTTTCAACCCTTTTCTGTTGCATCTTCCCAAGCGTTGAAACAAACCGCTAAGCTCGGACAGTTCGGTAAATATATAGTCGAAATCGATGTCGAGGCTCGCTTCAACTATCTGTGTCGATATCCAAATAACCGATTTGTTTGTTTCGCTTTTCCCGTCCTCCAAGATTTCTTTTTCTTTTTGCGCCCTGTCTTTTTTGACGAACTTAGAGTGCAGAAGCTTAACGGTTTGTTCGCCGAACTGTTTTGAAAGCTCTTTATACATAGTCTGTGCGGCTTTAACCGTGTTGCAAACAACTAATGTCTTGTTGCTTAAACTGTTTGAATTTTTCAAAAACATATCGCTAATATATTCTGCATTTATCTCGGTTTCAACTACCTTTATGTTGTGTCGCAAAATTGTCTGACCATTGGAAAAATCCGCTTTAACAAAAGGAGATGTTTCATATGGCTTTTCGATTAATTTTAAAATATAAGGTGGCAACGTCGCCGTGAAAATCGCTATACTACCGCCCATTTCGATTATCCTGTGGATACCATAGATTATATAGGAAAGAAGCTCGGCGTTATACGCTTGAACTTCATCAATTATAATCTTGGAATAAGAAAGCGTCGCAAGTTTAAGCTCATAACCCTTATATTTAAACACAAAATCAAAAATTTGGTCGGGGGTTGAAACGGTTATCGGAAGCGACAGGCGTTTGCTTAAATTTTTGTATGAAAACAAATCAAGCTCGGAAACGGTTTGATTTTGCAAAACAACCGACAAAAGATCGGAATGTAGTAGCGCTACTTTTTCCTTAACGTTGTCGCCTTTTATAATGTTGTTGCAAATTCTTAAATACATACTGTTAATGGCGGTTTTAAGCGGCAGGATATAAAATCCTTTGTTATTTCCAAGCCACAGCAACGAAGCCTCGGTTTTTCCCATACCGGTGGGGGCTGTTACTATAAGGTTTTTTTCGCTGTTTTGTTTGCAAAAAACCTGCATATCGTTTAAACCTTTGGAAGTGCCTTGGTCTTTCCAAAGGTCAAATAGTTCTTCTATGCGTTGATTTAGAAAACTGTTTTTAAATTCAACCGTTGTTTCGCCGCTTGCGCTGTAATCGCATTTTAAAAGAAGACCCAAAACCAAAATAGCTTTTGGGGTTTCTCTTGAATTAATCATCTCTCTTAAAATAGGGCTTTTTATCTTTTTGAAATCTTTATACTCGGAAAATCTTTGATTAATATTTTCCCGCTCGTTTTGTATAAAACTTAGATTATCTATATAGTGATGATGGTTTAAAACGGCATTTAAAACTAACACAAAGTCGCTGTTTGAAAGCTCACCCCGCTCCACGAAAAACGCAGAGATAATATTATGCGGAATTTCGCTCAACGGGTCGAACTTTTTGTTGTTTTTAAGGCGGGATTGAAACTCATGATTAATCTTTCCGTAGTCATGAAACTCGCAAGCGATTTTGCAAAGTTTTGTTATTTCAACATCCTTTATATAACCTAAATCGATTATTACATCAAGACATTCTATAAGCTCGTCGGTATGTTGACGAATAGTTTTTTCGGGAAAACTCTTGGCGAGCAGTTCAAGATTGGTTTCAATAATATTAATCCCCCCTAAACAAAGTTTACGATAAATCCATCGCTATCGATATAAATTCCGCTGTTGTCGCCCTCTTCGGCAGTTGCGTTAAAACCGCTTATATATAAAACCGGCTCTTTTTGAAAAACCCGTTTTCCGTCTTTAAGCGTATAGTTTTTGTTCAGATAATATTTTGTGCCTTGTGACTCGGTGCCTCTTGCGAAAATATTTCCGTTTCTAACGTTTTCGACTTTAACGTAGGCGCTGTTTTGGTTTGCGATATCGTCAATTTTTTGCGATAGTTCTACAATTTCGCAAGATTTAACATCGACAAAATCTTCGCTTCTCCCCAAACAACGCAGATTAAAGATGTTTTTTTGAACAGTTTCCAAAGTTTCAGGATCGCTTTCGATATGCAACACCAAATTAACATCATATAAAACCTCGTAGTATTTAATAGATGTTGTGAGCGTTGCAAACTTTGAAAGTTCCTCATCGATAAACTTCTTTTTAGTGTTAAAATCTTGTTCAAGTTCTGTTTGTTCTTTTTTAAGCTGTTCTGTTTTCTTTGAAATCTCGTTAAAATTTTCGCTGGTTTTTTCAAATTCTTTTAGCTGTTCCTTTAAAAGTTTGAGTTGATTTTTTATCTCTCCTATTTTAGGGTCAAGCTCGGCTTTTTTAAATTCATCAAGCTCTCTTCTCGAGGCTTTAAGCTGTTGATATTCCGTTAAACACTCTCGGTTTAAAACTTCAATCGTTATCTCTTTTTCAAAATCGTTGCCTTGGCTTTTTTGAGCGGCGGCAACCTTTATGAAACCTGTGGATAAAAAACTGTCGTTAGCTAACTTAACAAGAATTCCTCTGTCGTTTTGCAAACTGTTTAAAAAAGCATGGTCACGGTAGACCTCTTGACCCATAGAGCCGAAATCCCCTTGAACGCTTATGTTCATAGCTTGATAGCTTTTAAAACCGCAAGCAGAATGAAGAGCGCCAATAACCGTTGAAAAAGGGGGGAGCGGATATGTCATTTTGTTGAGGTCCGCTTCTTCCTTTTTATAACACGCTTTGTATTGAGTTAAAATAATTCTCAACGCTTTCATAGCTTTAATCCCCGTAGTATTCGGCAACGTTTTGGCGAAGTTCGTTGAACAAACTTGATATCGAAACGGTCGAGAGTGAGGCTTTTATCTCGTCTTCGTTTTGAAGATTTTGTGAAGCCATTAAACCCGCCTTGCAACCGTTTTTAACTCGCTCGATAAGTTCGTCCGACAAAACGAGGTTTTTGTTTTTAACTATTACAAGGTTTTCAAAATAGTGGCTTTTTCTTTCAACTAATCCCCCAACCGCAAACAATGGCTCGGCATTATCAAGATTACCCTTAACAACCAAGCTTAACTGTTCTACCGCCGTTAAAATAGCGTTAACTCTTTCAGCCTTTTCGCTGTTTTCCGCTTCGCTGTCAAAGTTTTCATCTTTGCCGACCATATCTAAATCAATAGTTAAGCTATAGATTTTCAAACCTTTGTCGTATTCATATTGATATGGCATAAGCCCGCAGTCTTTGCTTTTGTCTTGCAAGTTTAAGCCTTGTTGTTTAGCGGAGGTTTGCGCAAGGAATAAGTTGTTATGGAAACGAGTTTCAATTACATACTCGTCACAAGAAATCGCATCGGTAAGATAAAGCGAACTGTTTCTAATATATGTAGCCTCTTTCGAGGTATTCATATATCCACCCTCTAAAGCTTTGCAGTTACTTGCATTTAGTTTATCCGTAACCTTTTTTTGAGTTGCCCCATCAACAACAACCTCTAAATCTTGGTACATTCCGGAATTAACCATAATTGCGTTTTTCAAACTTTCCCTTGACCTTATCGAATAGGTTTTTCCGTTTCTAAAAACTTTTTGAACTGACGATACATTTCCAAGCCCCTCACCATAATTTGAGGTCATGTTTGCTATAACTGTTAAAGATAGGTTCATTTTAAGTTTCCTCCGTTATTTGTATTTGTTTCGTTTAATCCGTTTACAAAAGCATAGGCAATATTTTTGTTTTTCTCAAAGTCATCAAACAAATCATAGGCAAAGTTAAAGATAACCCCCGAATAATCCGACAACTGCAAAAGAATTTGGCAAAACCTATCGTAGTCTTTAAACGTTATTGCGTTAATAAGTTTTTGCCGATAGCTTTTAATCTTGTTGTTGTCGATGTTTTGTTTAACCGCATACGCCGTGTTTTTTGCCTTTAAAATTGTATCCTCCATATTTTTCTCTCCTCCATATATTTTTGAATTTATTTTAATTATTGTTTCTATGCTAAAATACCGATTAGGCATTTTCTTTATTAAATTTTCTATTAACCCATCAAGATACAGTCCGTTTAAGATACTCTCGACCACCTGTTTTTCAATGTTAATATAGTATTGATCATTCAATTTAAGCGAAAACAAAAGCGAATTGTATTCATTTTCTTTTATATTTTCAAATACTTTAATCGCTTTTTTTCTTATATAGGATGTTTTGAAAAACCCATCATCTTGGCTTTTAGTTATTATCTCGACATCAACATCAAGATAAGCAGAACTCTGTTGATGTTGAAAAAAAAGATGTTTTCTTATAGAGGAAACCTCTTCATTTTTTAAACCTATCTCATTTAAAAGATTGTCGTTCGAGCGCACAAGAAGTTCAATACTGTAGTTATTATTAATGAAAAAAGCTTCCCTTGTTTTTGTAAACCCAAAAGGTATGAAGTCGAACTCCGGCTCATCTTGGAAAACAAAAGTTTTGGTGTCCCAATAATACGAAAGCGATTTTGTTTTTCTTCCCGTATCAACATAATATCCGTTAAGCCGGCAAACAGACCCGCTTTCCGAAAACATTTTTCCGCTATTTAAAAATTTATTATACATACTGTCTGCGTTTCTAAAAGTTTCCGATATTAAATCCAAGCGCTTTTCTTTTATTAAATTAACAAAAACAGCTCTTTCGCTATCGGAAAACTTCATTTTCGGAAACACTTTTTTGCAAATTGAGTTTGCCGCAAGTTTTTCATTAAACAGTTTAACCTGTTCTTCCGAAAGTTCGCTATTTTCAAGAAGTCCAAGGAGAATTATATGATGCATTTTTTCTTTGAAAAATTCCTCCGCAAAAAGCAGATAGCTGTTTTGATCTAAAACAAGATCTTGTTCATACTCGATATAGTCTTCGGTTGGATTATAGTCAAACCCTCGATCCTTAAAGTATCGAACAATCCCGACAATTGCGGCGCTATATCTCCAATCGGAAGGATATAGCCGCACAATTCCGTTTTCTAATAGCTGTTTCAAGTCATATCCTCCTCTATCCTATTACCTCAAATTTTCCAAACCCTGCCGAATTTTTTGAGCCGATGCCGATTAGGCTTAACTTTTGCAAAACCTCGGGTTGACCTGTTAGTTTAAAAACTCCAAGGGTTGAGGGTATGTTTGTTCCAAAAGCCTTAACAACAACTTTCTTGCATTTTATTGGTTCAATTTCCGGAATTTTTTCATGGTGCGAAAGTTGCGTCAATACATTTGTTTTAAACACATCAAAAAAGCCATCCTCATTGTACAGAATATATCTGTCCTTTTTACCTTTCTCATGGTGTCTTACAACTAAAGGGGATAGCATATTAACGATTATTTCGTCCTCTAAAATCTGTTTCTCGTTTTTTAACCCTACGTGTTTTACAATAGCAAAATTTTGCTCACCAATCGAAAACTTTTTTTTGGTTTTTAAACCGTTGTACAAAACGAAAGACAACTTTGTATCGTTTGAAGAAACAAAAAACGAAAACTCTTTGTTTTCAAAAATTATTTCGTTTTGGGTAAACTGCGCTTTCGGCAATTTCGCCCAAAATGTAAATGGTTTTCTTTTTGTTGAATTATTTGAGTAGTATTCTTCAAATAATTTCTCATCTTGTGACGCCAAAACTGCTTTTAAAAAATGCAAAATAAGTCTTCTGTAGTCGAGCGGTATGATACCTTGATTTAAACTAACTTTAACTTGAATTGTCATTCTCTCACCAACTTCCTATAGTTTCTAAATCGTTATGCAAACTTTAACATATAATTGCAAAAATTACAATATATTTATCGGTTTTTATAATATTTTGTTTGTTTTGATATATAATCGCTTATTAAGATTGTAAATAATACAATAATTTTTGCAAATTACCAGATCAAAAACACCCTACCTGCTCACTAATTTGTAACAGGTAGGGTGTAGGTAGTTTTTCGCCAAATCTTTTTATTTCCAAATCCGGGGTTATGCAAATCACCATGGATTAAATGCTATATATTACTCCTCCATTTAGTTGTTGGTAAAACTTTTTTCCAACGTGATTTAACTATTGGAATTTCACAAAGTAGAACAACTCGCTTAAATTATTGGATTTGTGATTGAAATATAGTCCAATCATTCCGTCTCAACGTCGTCAGAAGCCCCCCTTTTCGACAATCTTGTAATGACGAATTTCCTTTTAGGCTTACGGTAGTTCTTGCCTCTTGACCTGTACATATGGGGGTATAGTTTTTTTTGAGCTGCATAAAAACACTCCCATTCCGCCTGAGTAGCTTTGTAATTATTAGGTTTATGATAATAGTTATATGATACTGCTTTTGCCATAATATTCTCCTTTTTTATGTGTTTGTTTTCTTTTAAATAACAAAACAAAAAAAGACCGCAAACACACAATGTGCTTACGATCCACCTGTATAACAGTTTTATTATTTAATATAATAATTATACTATATTAATGTTAAAGAGTCAAATCCTGGAACTCACACTTTCCCCGAAAAGTAACGGCTTTTTTCTGTTTTTTAGTTTCAACGAGGAGTTAATTTGCGTTTCAACCTATAAAAACTGTTCATATTTAAACCCTTTATTAAATAATACAAAATCATTGTAAAAAGAAAAGTGAGTAAGTTTAAATCAATAAGGTATTAAGTTAATTTGTAGGACGCACCGGTATATTATGTTTGGATGTGAAATTATAAAAAGTTGTTCGCGAAATTCCGAGTATTTTGCAAATTTCAACCACCTTGTAATTTGAACTTACTAACTCGGTAATGAAATGTTTTCGCTTATCAATTATATCATCACGGCTTGGCTTGTTTTTTTGTCGCCGGTCTTTTTCTTCGTCTGAAATTAATACGTTTAGCATGGTTTGTTCTTCAGCGGTTATTTTCAGTTTTTCTATAATAGTTTCCGTGCGAGGGAAATATAGTGTATTTTTGTTAGGTTTTGTTGCCGAAACAACCTCATTCACACTAAGTGGAATATGTAATTTTGAGTTTAAGTTTAGCGCCAAATCCAAAGCTTCTTTCCATGCGTTATCAGACATCATCAAAAAATATCGATAGTAAAAAAGTCCAACTTCGCGAAATCCAACTATGTTTTCGCCTCGACCTAACATTAACGTTTCAATATCTTGCGCTCGAAGTTTCGCAGAATTTTTGTTGTAGATTGCGCTTGGCAATTTGTTTGCTAAATCATTTTCATCATTGTTCGCAGATAATGGCTGTTTTGCTTTTTTTGCGGCATGTGTATTTTTTGTCAATGCAACAGGTTTTACGTCAAACCAGTTGATGAAATCATCAATGGTATAATCAACATCGAAATTATAGCTATCGACAACCACTTCACGCTCTACGCCGGGTTTGGCATTGATGCTACCAGGAACCCGCAACACACGTGCAGCGTCACGGCAACATGAGTCGCTCCCATAATGTTCCAATTTGCTAATTAACATATCTTGAACCATATTCCATTGTTGTTTGTATTCCACCCCAACAGGGTCGATAAACCAAATAAGATAAAACCCTTGCCCGGACTTAACAACAGCTGTTGGATACGGAACTGTTTTGCCAAATTCATTTTTAACTTTTAACAATGTTTCGTCCAAATCTAAATTCAAATGATATGGATCCATATCGACATAAAAAGACCGAAATGTTGATATGTTATTTACCCGTCGTGGCAAGTTGACTTTAAATGCGTTTAACGTAATATATATATTGGGCACTGAGAAATTCGTGATATATAGATCTTCTTCTGACAACATAATCGCATGTATTTTATTTTTATTATCTGCGTATAAACAACCTATGGTTTCATCAGTTTTCAAACTTCCATATGCAAGATCTATCCATTGTTTATTTAATATTATTAACGCCTCCTTTAATTATTAAATATGATACGTTAATTCTAAATACTTTTCGGGGCGAAGCAAGAAAAAAACACTTTGTTTCGATAGTTGTAAAAATAATGATACAACTCATTATACTTGACAAATCTTCTGCGTTTTCACAAGCCGAGCAAATTTGCAACGATAAACCTGCATAAATACAGGCTTTCCCCTTACAAACAGGTACACTTTTTCACTCCCCCTCAATTCTCGTCAAAAAAGTGTACCTGTTTGTAAATTATTCTATTTTTGCAGTTGTGCATAAATTTAGGTTCCTAAAATCGCAAAAAGTCACCATTTAGGAACTCAAAAAAAGTGCAAAAAGTCCAGTAAATAAAGCAAAAAAAATGAGTTAGGAACCTAAGCATGATTTAGGTTCCTAACTCGCTAATTGCAGTTTTTGTATATTTAGTTGTTTTTTATCAATTCATCGATAATTTGATTAATTGCTGTTTTGGCTTCAGGGCTTAAATAGCTATAGCGATCCAATAATTTGCGCTGCTCGTCAGTTACAAGTAACGGCTCTGCTTCATCAGCCGTAAAAAATTGTGCCAAAGTAATGCCCATCGCTTGGCAAATTGCTTCTATTGTAGGTATAGAAGCAATGTTATTTCTTTTGAAAAGTGAAATTATAGTGGATTTTGCCAGTCCGGATTCCTTCGCCAATCGATATTCTGACCATCTACGATCGTTCATCAATTCTCGAATTCGTTCATTTACATCCATAAGAGCTATGTCCTTTCAAGGTTGCATATATATTTATATGTAGTATTATATATAGGTTATTGTACAAAAGTGTGCAATTGAAACTTAAAAGTTGTCTATTGCGTTTTTAGTGAAAATATGGTATAATAGGAATGTAGTTTGAAACAAATATCCCTAAATTCAAATTTATTTGGTTTTCCCCGAAAAGTAAGTATTATATATAATATTGTATGATAAACTATCGGCTTTTTTCTTGAAAATCCCCGAAAAGTACATACAATAGAATAATAGAAATACTTAAACCAGGAGGAAAAAATTATGTTGAAACACAAAAAAATACAGGAATATCCGGATCTATTAGACATTACAGAAATGTGCGAAATTTTGCGAATATCGATTAAAACCGGGTATAAATTATTGCGCAATAACAGTATCGCGTGCATTAAAATTGGAAATAAGTATCGCGTTCCGAAATGTAATGTAGTTGACTATATACAGTCGAAGGGGGTGGTGTAGTAATATGGTGGCGGGCAGTTTAAAGGAAAAAAAAGACTACTACTATATGGTTTTGGAATTGCGTGATCAAAATGGGAAGCGCAAGCAAAAAACCATAAGCACCGGCTTAAAAGTCAAAGGAAATAAAAAACGTGCCGAGGCAATGTTACACGAACATCGTTCGATGTACACTAATGAAACAAAAAAGAATAAAACCGAAGATGTTTTGTTTGAAGATTTTATGGCTATGTGGTTGGAAACGAAAAAACATTCTATACGCCTAACGACATATGGATCATATCAAATTGCGGTACATGCCAAAATCATACCATATTTTGAAGGCAGGAATATTACATTATCAAACCTTGCAGCCAAAGACTTGCAAAACTTCTATGAGCATCTTTTGAAAACAATTAGCCCAAGTTCTGTCAAACGAGTTTACGCCAATATCAATAGTGCCCTAAAGTTTGCGATTAAGCAAGATTATGTCGCTACGAATGTTAATGAAAAAACAGAAATTCCACGTAACAATCAATATGTAGCGGAGTATTACTCTACCGAAGAAATCAATAGACTTTTTGAAATTTCAGAAAATACTATATATGAATTTCCAGTGCTTTTCGGCTTATTCTATGGGATGCGTAGAAGCGAAGCAATCGGAATGCGATGGGATGCAATTAGTTGGGATAACAACACATTGACCATTGACCACACTGTAACAACGGCAACTGTGAACAATAAACGGCAATTGATTATAAGCGATACCACAAAAAATAAAAGCAGCAGACGCACACTTCCGCTTGTGCCGTTTGTGCGTGAAAAGCTGTTATCTCTAAAGGAAAAACAAGAAGCTAATAAAAAGTTGTGTGGAAACAGCTATAATCGCACATATATTGATTACATATGCGTTGATACAGTTGGCGACATAATAAATCCGGATTATATAACACAATCGTTCAAAGATTTTCTAATTAAAAACGATTTGAAACCGGTTAGATATCATGACTTACGCCACAGTTGCGCATCTGCAATGCTGTCGGTAGGGGTGCCTATGAAACAGATTCAAGATTGGTTGGGACATTCCGATTTTGGGACAACGGCCAATATCTATGCACATCTGCAATCAGACAGTAAGGTTGCATCTGCCCAAGCGTTAGAAGCGCTTTTAAATGTTTGAAAAATATAATAAAGCCTGCAAACTATGCGGTTTACAGGCTTTGTGGCGGAGAAGGTGGGATTCGAACCCACGTACGAGTTTCCCCGTAACCTCATTTCGAGTGAGGGCCGTTATGACCACTTCGATACTTCTCCAGGTATAATATTCCACAAAAGTCCGTGGGAAAAACGTGGGAACTTTACGTGGGAACTTGGTGATTTTTAAATTGTAATATGCGCAAAACAGGCTTAATATAAGGCTTTTTTTAAGGTACTACTGAGTCTGCAGATGTTTTTCGAGTCGAGCTCGTTATGACCACTTCGATACTTCTCCGTATTTTGCTTTTTGTATGGAAAACAAACAGGGAAAATCGCTATTTGTTCTCTAAAGCATAAAAATTATATCAAAAAAAAGATGTAAATGCAATAGCAAAAAGCGATATTTTAAATTTTTCTTTTTTGTTTTGTTTTAAACAACTGATTAAGAGTAAGTTATATCATGTTTACAATTTTCACAAGAAGCTTTCCACGTGCTGTTGAACTTTTTAATGTTTACAGTTTACAGTTGATGTTCTTTTTTTTGTTGAATTAGTCATTAAAATATGGTATTCTTTTAGCGGATATTGAGTTTAGGAGACTTTTATGATATGAAAACAATAAGAAATAAGATAATGATAGCGATTTTGTGCGCAATTATTGCGAATGCTCTTGTTTTGGGGGTGCTTTCCGCCACCACGACTATAACAGCGTCGATAGAAACAACAAAATCTACGCTTGAAGAAACGGCAGTTATTGCGGCGCAAACCGCAAGCAGCACGATAGGAAACTACACCGTAGCGGTGGGAGAGATGGCGACAAGCGAACTGCTCGCCTCCCCTTATACTTCGATTGAAGAAAAACACGAATATATAAACGAAAAGACTGCGCAGTATTATATGCGTGGCGGTAGTATGCTTGATGCTAACGGTGTTGATCTTTTCACACAGGAGGACTTTTCAAGCACAGCGTTTTATAAAGGTGCTGTTGAAGGAACAACGTATTTCTCTGAACCATATATAAATGACGATAAAACCGACGCATACATTGCGGTTTCGGCTCCCGTTATGGATGACGAAACGTTAGTTGGCGTTTTATATTTCTATTGTGATACGATAGTTTTACAAAACCTAGTTGAAAGTGTGGCGCTTGGCGAAGAGGGAAGTGCTTATATTCTGGACAGCAACGGAACAACGCTTGCATACAACGATTATGCTTTAGTTCTTGAACAATCAAATTCAATTGAAGAAGCAAAAAACAATCCGCAAGACAAATCGTTAGTTAAACTTGCACAGATTGAACAGCTTATGATAAGCGGCGAAACCGGGGTTGGTTCATACAACTACAACGGAATTGAAGAGTACCAAGCCTATGCGCCGATACCCAACACAAATGGCTGGAGCATTGCGGTGTCCTCGACCGAAGCCGAGCTTTTGGATGCCGCGTTTGATTCGGTACTATTGATTTCTGTTGTTTGCGTTGTTATGGTTGTGCTTGGAATAGGGCTTGCTATATACACAGGTTCGTCTATTGGCAAACCTATTGTGCAATGCGTTGAAAGGCTTAATGCGTTGGCGAAAGGTGACTTGACTTCTCCGGTGCCTATAATCCGCACCAAAGACGAAACTTATCAGCTAGCACAATCTACCGAAGCTATTATATCAAGCCTTTCGGATATTATATTTGATTTAGATAGCGTTCTTTCTAAAATGGCGGATGGTGTGATGGATATTGAAATGCAAAATAACGAGGCATATATTGGAGATTACCAATCTCTTAACACCTCGGTTGTGCGTATTGTAAACAGCCTTCGCTTAACACTAGGGCAGATAAACGGTGCAACGGAACAGGTTAATTTAGGCGGTGACCAAGTCGCGGCAGGTGCCCAGATGTTAGCACAAGGAGCAACTGAACAGGCTTCATCTATAAGTGAACTGGCGTCAACCGTTGAACATATAACTCAAAAATCATCACAAACCGCAAAAGATGCTAACGAGGCGAGACAGGCAAACGAAAAATCACAACGTGCGCTAACCGATAGCAAAGAGCAGATGAAACAGATGTTGAGCGCTATGCAAGAGATAAATGACAAAGCAACCGAAATTAGTAAAATAGTTAAAACGATAGACGACATTGCGTTCCAAACAAACATCCTAGCGTTAAACGCCGCAGTTGAAGCGGCAAGAGCGGGGGCTTCGGGAAGAGGTTTTGCCGTTGTTGCGGATGAGGTTAGAAACCTTGCCGCAAAATCAGCGTTGTCGGCAAAAGATACAACTCTTTTGATTAACGAAACGATAGCGGTTGTCAGGAACGGCAACCAGATTGCAAACAAAACGTCCAAAGCGATAGGCATTGTTGGACAAAACGCAATTGAACTCGGCGAACTCGTTAATCGAATTGCAACACTTGCGGGGGAACAAGAGGAAGCCGCAAATCAGATTAACCATGGAATGGATGAGATTTCTTCTGTTGTTCAATCGAATAGCGCAACTGCGGAAGAAAGCGCCGCCACAAGCCAAGAACTGTCACGACAAGCACACACGCTTGAAGATCTGGTTGGTCGTTTTCGCTTTTAAAATTTAAACATATACCTTTTAAATAATCCCCAAGAGTTAGCGGTTAAAGCTGTCTTTTGGGGGTTTTTTTTGAAAATACCTTTCAAGGTTTTATCTACACCCATTCGCTTTAATTGTTTGACAAAACACCTGTATTTATTGTATTATTACTATAATTGATAATAACAAATAATCACAAAGGAAACATGTTTTATGCTTTTGTTCAATCGTCCCTCAATAACCTCGCTAGAAAAAGATTACATGGCGCAAGCGGCGGACAAAACCCTTTGCGGAGACGGTTTTTTTACAAAAAAAGCTACCGAACTTCTCAAACAAATCATCGGCAAAGACATGAACGGTAACGACCCGGAGATACTTCTTACAACCTCGGGAACCCATGCCCTTGAGATGGGCGCCTTGCTTGCCGACATAAAAGAGGGCGACGAGGTTATCATGCCGTCGTACACGTTTGTTTCAACCGCAAACGCATATCTGCTTCGTGGCGCAAAGATAGTTTTTTGTGATGTTGACAAAAGGACGATGAACCTTGACGCGAATTTAATCGAACCGCTTATAACGAACAAGACAAAAGCTATTGTTCCGGTACATTATGCCGGAGTTCCGTGTGACATGGACGCAATTAATGCGATAGCAACAAGACACAATTTAATCGTGTCTGAAGACGCGGCGCAAGCAGTCGGAAGCACCTATAAAGGAAGAGGTTGCGGAACTCTTTCAAGCCACGCGGCGTTTTCGTTCCATGAATCGAAAAACTATGTCATGGGCGAGGGCGGTGCACTTGTTGTTCGTGCCCCCGAAGACATGAAACGTGCCGAGATTATGAGAGAAAAAGGAACAGACAGAAGTTTGTTCATGCGCGGCATGGTTGATAAATACACATGGAGAAGTCCCGGTTCGTCCTATCTTCCGTCCGACATTCTTGCCGCCATGCTTTGCGGGCAACTTGAACGTTTTAAAGAGATACTTGACGGGCGAATGGAAACATGGAACGCATATCACAACGGCTTTGAACATCTCGAACAAAAAGGGGTTTTAAGTCGCCCGTTTATACCGGAATACGCAACACACAACGCACACATGTACTTTCTCATGCTTGAAGACAGAAAAACTCGCGACGATTTTATCGCGTATTTGAAAAAAGCCGAAATCATGTCGGTGTTCCATTATATCCCGCTCCATTCCGCGCCTGTCGGGTTAAGCTTTGGATATAAACCCGAAGATATTCCGATAACCGAAGAATATTCGGGACGGATTGTGCGGTTGCCGCTTTGGTTTGGTATGCAAGGCGAAAACCGGAAAATTGTAGATAAGGTGTGTGAATTTTTTGTCTAATGAAAAATCATTAAATCTCGTCGGAAAAAACGTCACTTTGCGCCCGATTACCCTTGACGACACCAAAGACATCGTGCGTTGGCGAAATTCCGAAGAGGTTCGGAAATATTTTCTCGACCGTTCCGACATAACGGAACAAAGCCACAACAACTGGCTTAAAAACAAAGTTTTCACGGGCGAGGTTGCACAGTTTGTTATAACACTTAGTTCAACCGGCGTTTCGCTTGGAACAACATTTATAAAGGATCTCGACTTCACAAGCAAAAAAGGCGAATTCGGAATTTTTATAGGCGAGACCGACCAACGCGGAAAAGGCGTCGGGTTTGAGGCAACAAGGCTCATAACAGAATACGGTTTTGATGTGTTGGGGCTTAACAAGGTCTATCTTCGCGTCATAGCTAACAACCATCGCGCAGTAGCAACCTATAAACGCGTTGGATATTCGATAGACGGAACGTTGAGAAAAGAGGTTTATGACAACGGAAAATATGAAGACGTTGTTATAATGTCGATGTTAAAAAGTGAATTTGTTAAAGGGGTTGACTAGATTGAAAACAGTTTCTTTTATAATCCCCTGTTACAACTCGGAAAAGACAATTTCACTTGTCGTAGACGAGATTAAACAAACGATAGCTTCTCGTGGCGGCTACGACTATGAGATTGTTTTAGTCAACGATAAATCGCCCGACAACACGTTCTTAAAGATTAAACAACTTTGTGAAAACGACACAAAGATAAAAGGAATTAACCTTTCCAAAAATTTCGGACAACACGGGGCGATAATGGCGGGGCTTAACAATTCTTGTGGAGATATATTCGTCTGTCTCGACGACGATGGGCAAACCCCGGCGAACGAAGTTTTCGGTTTAATCGATACTTTGGGCGACGACTGTGATGTGGCAATGGCAAAATACCACAATAAAAAACATAGCCTGTTTAAAAACTTCGGTAGCCGTATCAACGATTTGATGGCGTGGTATCTAATCGGAAAACCGAAAAATCTTTATCTTTCAAGTTATTTTGTTTGCAAGAAGTTTGTTCGTGACGAGATTATTAAATACAATAATCCCTATCCTTATATGCAAGGCCTCTTGCTTCGTTCGACCGCCAAAATTAAAAACGTCAACATAAACCACCGTGCGCGTGAAATCGGCACCTCTAACTATTCGTTTAAAAAGATGCTTTCGCTGTGGCTTAACGGGTTTACTTCTTTTTCGATAAAACCGTTGCGCATAGCAACGCTTGTGGGCGGAGTTGTCGCGGTGCTTGGGTTTATGTTCGGGATATACATAATCATAAGAAGGCTTGTTCTTTCGGGAAGCCTTCCGACAAGCGCAGACGGTTGGAGTTCCTTAATGTCGGTTCTTTTATTTACTAACGGTCTTTTGATGCTTATGTTAGGTCTTCTGGGGGAATATCTCGGACGGATGTTCATAAGTGTGAACGACTCTCCCCAGTATGTCATCGCGGAAAGTTCCAACCTTAACATTTAAAATAGTTCTTTGTAATTAAAATTGCTTTTTGTCAAACCAACTAAAAAACGTTCAGAGGGTATTTTGCCTAACACAAGTGGCTTAACGAATAAAAGCAGATTGTTTTGCTTTGAGTTGCTTAAATTGGGTGTTTGCCCTCTCATTTTTTATGTTTTAAAAATATTATTGTATTAAAGGATTTTTGAAAGATGTCAAATTTAAAAAACAGTGTTAAATTTGCTTTCAAGTCGTCTATTCCTGTCATGGCGGGATACATCGTCATTGGAATTGGGTTTGGAATGTTGCTTGAAAGCAAGGGATACAGCTTTGTTTGGGCGGGGTTTATGAGCCTTACTATCTTCGCCGGCTCTATGCAGTTTGTTGCAATTGACCTTATGTCTACCGGCGCGTCGCTCATAGTCACGGCGTTTATGACGCTTATGATAAATGTTCGTCATATTTTTTATGGTATTACTATGCTTGAAGAATATAAAAAAACCGGAGCGAAAAAGCCATATCTAATCTTTGCGCTAACCGACGAAACATATTCTTTGGTTTGTTCTCCAACGCTTCCAAGCGACGTTAACAAACAAAGCTACTATCTTTTTGTTTCGATTTTCAACCAGTTTTATTGGGTGTTGGGCAGCGTGCTTGGCGGAATTCTTGGCAGTTCGCTAAACTTCAACACCGCCGGAATTGATTTCGCTATGACCGCTTTGTTTGTCATTATCTTTGTCGAACAATGGGAAAAAACTAAAAACCACGTTCCGGCTTTAAGCGGGCTTACAATTTCGATAGCTTGTCTATTAATCTTTGGGGCAGATAACTTTTTGATACCGTCTATGACGGGAATAACTATCGCGCTTTTTGCCGAGCGTGGATACAACGAGAGGAAGGTGAACAATGATTAACACAACACATTCTTTGCTTTTAATCGCAGTGGTTGCAGTTGTCACGGCGTTTTTGCGGTTTCTACCGTTTGCCTTATTTCGCAATAAAACCCCAAAAGCTATTATATATCTTGGAAATGTTCTCCCTTATTCCATCATGGCTATGCTTGTTGTGTACTGTCTAAAAGGTGTGACGTTTGTTTCTTCGCCGTACGGTATACCCGAGGCTTTGTGTGTCACGATAGTCGTTGTGGTGCACAAGCTAAAGCACAACACGTTGTTGTCGATAATCTCGGGAACGGTTTGTTACATGCTTTTGATACAGTTGGTGTTCTAGAGAAAAGAGAAATAATCCCCCGCCAAATGGCGGGGGATTATTCCATGTAAAGTGTATATTTTCGATTTATTTCAACGCTTTGTTTTAAAACTCAAAGTCGCAAGCCGAGCGATTTTCAATAACACTGTGAACAAACTCGCGAACTTTTTGATGCTCGGGGTGTTTTTGATAAAAAGCCAACGCTTCCTTCGACTCAAATGTCGAATCAAGGCAAAGGTTAAAACCTTCGCTAAATCCAACCGGCGAAACGCTAGCGCTTACAAGCCCGTCGATTACACCAACAAGCGCCTCAAGGCGTTGTTTCATTATTGCTGCGTTGTCGAATTTTGTTCCGCCCTCGGCGGTTTCTTTAAGTTTCCACATTACGATGTGTCGAACCATTTTTAAGTACCTCTTTTTTATAGATATTGTGTTTCACATTAATTATTATATACACAACTCACATAAATTGCAAACGAGGGACTGTTTTATCACACAGTCCCTCGAAAAAATAACAATAGTTAATCTTCGGTATATTCCCTTGCTTGTTCTTCGCCCAGTATAACTCTGCGAATTCCAAAAGCTAGCGACTCCATCTCGTATTCTCCGGGATAGACTTCAAGCGGAGCTATAAACTCAACGCGTTCTTTTATCCAATTACAAAGACACTCTGCCCTAGCGACGCCGCCGGTTAAAATAATTCTGTCTACCTTTCCGTACATCGTAGTCGAAAGTTCGCCAATTCCTTTTGCGATTTGATATGCCATTGTCTTGACAACAAGTTCCGCTTTCTTGTCGCCGCTTTCAATCATCTTGATAGCGTCGCGCATGTCACTTGTTCCAAGGTGTCCCATCATGCCGCCTAAACCACGCGTTCTTTTTTTCATGTGGTCCGCGCCGTATTTTGCGACAAGTTTAAGGAAAACTCTAAGGCTTAAACGTCCGCTGGTTTCGGTTCCGAACGGGCCTTCGTCGTAGTCCATCGTGTCTATCATTCTTCCCTGCATATGTGCGTTCATCGAAAGACCGCCGCCCATGTGGCAAACGATAAAGTTCATTTCGTTATATTTTTTCCCCGCTTTTTCGGCGGATTTGTGGCACATTGCTCGCGTATTAAGCGCGTGGGAAAGCGCCCTTCTCGGGTTTTCGGGTATTCCCGAAAGTTTTGCTTCGTCAACAAATTCGCAAACCGCGACAGGGTCGTATACGTAAGACTTTAACCCTAGCGGTGTTGCAATAGAACTTGCAATAATGGCGGCTAGGTTGGAAGCATGGGGGTCGGTTGAGGGGTCTTTAAGACGGTCTATCATCGTTTGGTTAACTTCGTACGCTCCCGAACGAACGGGGGGCAAAAGCCCACCACGGCCGACAACCGCGCTTAACGCTTTTTGGTCGATGTTGTTTTTTTCTATAAAGTTTTTAACCGCTTTGGTTCTCATTTCAAGTTGATCCATGACATGTTCAAACTTCAAAATCTCTTGTTTGTCGTGTTCAATATTTTCGGTTACAACGTTGGTTTCGTTTTCAAAATACGAAATCTTTGTAGAGGTTGACCCGGGGTTAATGCAAAGAATTTTTGTGTCCATAAAACATCATTGCTCCTTTAATATATAAATTAAGGGTTTCTTGTAATATTGTATCAACTAAAAATAATTTATACAAGGGGTAATTGTTTAAAATTTAAAAGACTAATTTACAGAAATATGGGGTGTTGAAGCAAATTAATAAACAAGACCTCTCGCGCCGAGTTTAGCGTAAGAGGTCTTGTTTGTCAAATTGTATTATGCTTAGTCAACCGGTACATCTAGCAAATCAATGTGCATTGCCGTAGCTTGGGGAGGGATTGACCTTGTCGTTATTCCGTTTGTGTAGACATCTATCATTTCACCAACCTCAAACTCGTATACTTCCGGTTCAAAGAAAGTTTCGCTGTTGTTAATAACGGTGTCGCCGTTAACCATAATCTTCATTTCGGGGTTTGCCGTGTCCGCTTCGTCTTGCGCTTTTACCAAAAGCACGGGGTAGCCGTTTTCTTCGGTAATTTCAGTTATCGTTCCGGTTATCGCAAGTTCTTTGTGGGGTGCTTCGGGGATATCCGCAACGGGACCGCCTTCGCCCTCTTCGGGGAGCATGTTGGCAACGCCGTCGTTGCTAACAGTTGCGGGCTCGGTGTCAAGCATTACGATAACGGTTGCGGGAACTTGCGGAGGAAGCGACATCGTCATTGTTCCGTTGCCATACACTTTAACTATCTGTCCGACAAGGAAATTCCCCGTGTGTTCTGTCTTTTCATCCGACAAAACAACTGATGTTTCGTCGCCAACAAGCGCGATAACTATATCGTTTGCGCTAACGTTTTGGTCGTTTGCGGTTATGTGAAGTTGGGTAGCGCCGCCGCCTTCTGTTATCTCGGTTATCTGTCCTATGATATCGGGGTCTGTGTCTGGGATTTCAACCCCTGTTCCACACGCCACAAGGCTAAGTCCTAACATTGCAAATATAGCAATCATTAATAATTTTTTCATTTTGTTTTTCCTTTTCTTATTTTTAGAATTTTCTAAATTTAAATATTTATTTAAAATCGGGCGACCCACATAATGAGCCGCCCAATCTTCGTGGTGTTGTTAGTATCTGTCGGTTTAACTTTAATTATTAGGTTGTTATCCCGATTTATTAAAGATACATTTTTGGCTCTTAATCTTCTTTATTCTGTTTTGCGTGTTTTGCTTTTTTAGATTTTACAATCTTCTTTATTATAACAAGTCCTATAAACGCAATCGCAAGATACGGAACAGCGTATATAACAACTATCAAAACGTTCTTGAAAAAGTCAACCACTCCGACAAGCGAACCCATCACCGCGTCGCCGAGGACAACCAAAAAGCTGTCGCCGGTTGCAATCGAAGGGGTGGTGATTTCATCTATGCCAACCGAGATGTATGTGAAACTTACCTGATCGTCCATCGAAGATTTTTGACGCTCGAAATTTTCAATTTCATAACGAACCTGCGAGAGTTGTTGTTCCGCTATCAAAAGGTCGTTAATGTTGGTGGTTTGTTCCGCAAGGTCTATAATGCGTTGTTCTTGGTCATAAAGCGCTTCAAGGCGTGCTTCGGTGTCTATATAGTACGACGTTATGTCGTCGGCGCTTTCGCTTGAATGTGTTATGTTTTGGTTTGCCGTTAGTTCCGCAATAAATGCGTCGTAGTTTTCAACCGGCACTCTGAAGTTATAGTAGGCATATCGCGGATAGTTGTCTTGCTCTGAAACGTCGCTGCCATAATATGTTCCGGCGCTTAAGTCAGAATACTCAATGTATCCACCGTGTTTTTCCGAAAGCGTTTTAAGCAGTTCTACAGTGGCGTCGAAATCTCTTGTTTCGATCTGCGCATCGTATCTGTACACTATTTTAAGACCGTGTTGTGCGGTTTTTCCCGTTCCGGAGGTTGTCAACGAGTTGCCGGCTATTGCGCCTGCGTCGTCTTTTGCCGCCATGTCATATGTGGCTTCTTCAATCATCATTTCGGTCTCTGCCGCATATTCCATACTTTCGGGCGCCGCCATTGGGGATTGTGTTGCGCTTTCCGTTGTCGCATAGTTCATGTCATATGAACCCATTCCCGTCATGTTTAAAGTAATCGCCCCAAGGCCTAAGCAAACCACAAAACATGCTGCCGCCGCTGCCCATTTAACCCAAGTTTTTTTAGAAAAAGTTTTTATGTTAGTTTTATTTTGTGTACTCATCGAAATGTTCGCTCCTTCTATTAATTTTTCATCGATATCGTTAATCGCCATATAAAGTTGCTTCGCATCCATTAGATGTTTACCCCCGTTTTTTCAAGGTGTGTTTTAAGTTTTGCTCTTATAGAAAAAAGTTTTTGTTTGGCGTTGTTTTCGGTTATTCCGAACGAAATGGCAAGGTCTCGAATGCTTTCGTTGTGCCAATATCGCCGAATAAAAAGATTTCTGTTTTTTTCATCAAGCTCAAAAAGAAATTTGTTGATAGCTTCCGTTATCTCGGCGCCGTCGTGTATTGCATCGTCACTTGTTGAAAGGCACTCTTCAAGTTCCGTGAGCGAGGCAGAAAGCGAGTTGTCGCGTTTTTTTGCATATCGCTTTTCGTATGTAGAAAGCGCAGTGTTTTTCACTATCTTTGCAAGATAAGCCGAAAAGTTTTCCGGCCTTGACGGGGGGATTGCGTTCCAAAGCTTTAGATACGAGGTGCTTACGCATTCTTCGGTGTCCTCGTCGTTACGAAGAATGTTGTTTGCTATCTTTCTGCAAAGTCTACCATATTTTTTTATAGTCTCGGCAATTGATTGTTCCGAACGTTCAAAGAACAAATCAATGATTTTTACATCTTCCATAGCGCTCTCCTTTTTGTGCCTTCATACATAAAGACAGATGTTTTTTTATTTGGTTAGTTTTATTTGAAAATATTTTTGATAAAAAACGTGCGTAGTATCTTGTGTCATCCAAAAGTTTACATGAATAGTTTTTCATTTGCCCTCTC
>CAYJJR010000030.1:0-23175 GCA_964370565.1 uncultured Oscillospiraceae bacterium
CCCCCATCTGCATAGGCGGCTGTTCGGGTTGCATCTGTCCCATTCCCCCCATTTGTATAGGCGGCTGTTCGGGTTGCATCTGTCCCATTACCCCCATTTGCATGGGCGGCTGTTCGGGTTGTATCTGTCCCATTCCCCCCATTTGCATAGGCGGTTGTTCGGGTTGTGGCGCCATGCCCAATTGTTGCACAGGCAACGCGCCTTGTTTTGTAACTTCTTGGAGTTTTTGTTGTGCCTCACTCACGTCGTTCAACGCCTGTGTCTTTGATTGTTCGGCATCGGTAAGTGATTTTTTTAACTCCTCAATTTCGTCTTCATATTGATGTGTGAGATCTTGAAGATATTGTTCTACTTGTCCTTTGTTGTATCCGAAAAGACTGCCGGAAAAAAGCGTTTCTTTTTTTGCCATGATGTCCCCCTATTAAAATGTGTTGATTAAAAAATAAACACAAGTTGTTTCGCTTTTGGTTTTACGTTTGATTTTACAACTGAATTTTCAATAAATACTTGTCTTTAGATTTTAACACTCGTTTAACAAACTGTCAACCAATCAACGGGGAACGAAAAACGTATTAATTGTATTAATAACTTTGTTTTGTATAAATATGCGTTTTATTAATTCGTTTTTGTTTTAAATATCTATTTAAATTCATGTTTTCTTATAATCGACCACCCAATTAAAGCAAACGTTAAAAACGCAAATACCGATATTAAAACCGCCGCCACAGTATTTTGAGACATTAAAACTAACAGGTTAATCAACGCTCTTGTAAAAAAACCGTTAAGCAACGCAAGGTCTAAAAGCGGAAGCCCAATAAACAAAGTCATACTCAAGCCACCATAAATAAATATTTTTTGTTTTCGCGTAGTACGTATGTTTATAGCGCCCATAACAAGCCCCAAAGAACCAAAAACCAACAACATCGGAAAATGTCGGACAACCGAAAATAAAAAACCATGTTGACCTAACAACGCGTCAATATCGGAAAGCAAAAAAGATGGTGTTATAAGCCCCGGGACATATAATATCGCCACATCAAAAATCGACAGCAAAATGCAAAAGGCAAGGGTTGAGGTTATCTTGGAAAGCCAAAAGCTTTTTCTTGTTTCGCCGTTTTGGACAGCGAACGAAAACTGTTCTCGAAGTTGCAAAACTGCCACAAGAAAAAAAGCGTATATTGCCAAATCTATAGAAAACGATGTGTTTGACATTATAGGGAACCCAAAAATCAGAAGTATCACATTAAGCAATAAAAGTGCAATTAATAAAAACAGTACAAGTTGCTTGAACTCGTCGAGATAGTCCTTTAAGATATGTTTAAACGAGGCTTTAAGATTCATATTTTATGTCCTCCTTAGATTTTGTCACGCACACAAAAAGTTGTTGCAACGTCAGTCTCTCGACGGTTATCTGTTGCGGCGTTTGTTTTGGGACTTCGCCTTTTATACAAAAATTCGCAAGTCCTGAAAGATTTTGTTTTGACACAATCTCTTTATTAGCCGAAAACTCCTCGACTTCTTTTTCGTTTCCTCTTGCGCTGTAGTAGTTTTCAAGCAAAAGCTCTTTGTTTGATTGTTGCAAAACTTTGCCGTCATGGATTATAACAACGTCTTCGATAAGGTTAGAGACCTCTTCTATAATGTGTGTCGAGATAACGACGGCACATTCCGTTTTAATCTGGACATCAAGTATAACCTTGTAGACAAAATCTCTGTGTGTTGCGTCAAGCCCCAAAACCGGCTCGTCTAAGAAAAGGTAACTTTTGCCCGACGCTATAGTCAAGATAAACTTTAATATAGAACTGTAACCGGTCGAGAGCTCTTTTGGTTTTTTGTTTAAATCAAGTCCGAATAATTCAGCAAGCTTGTTTGCATATTCGATGTCGAAACTGTCGTTAAAAACCTTTGTCCATTCAAGTATTTTCTTTATCTTATATTTCGGAAAAATGTTGGTTTCGCTCATAACGCATATTTTTTTAAGCGCCGTTTCATTTTCAACGTTTTGTTCGCCGTCAATCGTAATCGTTCCGCCGTTTAAAAACACGCGGTTTCCAACCGCCTTTATAAGTGTCGATTTACCCGCACCGTTTCTTCCGATTAACCCGTAGATTTTACCTTGTTGAAATGTAACCGAAACGCTGTTTAAAGCCGTAGTTTTTTTATAATTTTTAACGGCTTCGGTTATAACTATTTCATTCATAATTTTCTCCTTTTAAAATCATCTCGGAAACCTGTTGTCGTGATATGCCAAGCCTTTTCGCTTCTTCTACCACCGTTGTTATATAGGTTGAATAAAACTTGTTTGTCCGCTGTTCGACAAGTCTTTGTTTTGCCTGGGGCGCCACAAACATTCCGAGCCCACGTTTTTTGTAGACAATTCCGCCGTCCACCAAAACATTAACCCCTTTAAGCGCTGTTGCGGGGTTTATGTTAAGCGAAAGCGATAGCTCGGCTACCGACGGTATCTGGCTTTCCTCTAAAAATGCTCCGATCATTATCGCGTTAGACAGCTCGTCAGCCACCTGCAAATAGACCGGCGTGTCGATGTCGAAATTAATCCGCATAAGACATCTCCTTTACCTTTTGGTATCATAGTATGTTAGTTAACTAACATACTATGATAGTATACTATCATGAACGTTTTAGCTTGTCAAGGTTTTTTTTAATAAAACAAAAAGAAGCAATGACAAAATTGTCACTGCCTCTTTTTTATCATCAAAACCGCTATTAATCGGTTGCGTAGTTTGTGAAATAGTTTTGTATAAGAACTACCGGTGTTCCCCTGTCTCCACTGCCGCTTATAAGGTCGGAAAGGCTTCCCAAAAGATCGGTATACCTTCTTGGGGTTGTTCCTTGTGAAACCATCTTTCCAACAAGATTTTCATCTTTTTCTTTTATCTTTTGTTTCATAGCTTCTATAAGCTCGTCCCCTTTAAGGTCGCTTAAAACGTTGTCCGAGATATATTTAATCTTTATCTCGTTCGGGGTTCCCTCAAGACGTTTTGTATAAGATGGCGAAACGACAGGGTCGGCAAACTCCCAAATTCCTCCGACAGGGTCTTTAAAACAACCGTCTCCGTATACCATACATTCAATCTGTTTACCGGTGGCTTGTTTAAGGCGCTCGGCGAGTTGCTCGATAAAGTCGTCGGTGCTGTGTGGGAAAAGTTTAACCTTGTCTTCGGTTGATTTGTTTGAACCCAAAAGCCCAAATCTTTCGTTGTATCCGCTTCCGTCTACCGATTGTGTCATTATGTTATCGAGACGATAGACAGTTGGGTTTTTGCTTGAACCTTTAAGGAATTTTTCCGTTCTAAAACGTGTGTGGATATCGCAAACCAAAACGTTGTCTACATAGTTCAAAATATATCTCGGGTCGTTTGAAAAAACAACCTCGATGTTATCGCCCAAGCTTTTGTAAAACTCGATATAATCAACGCCGGTAAAATGGTGAACCGTTTCGGCTCCAAAGATATCACGAAATTCTTTTTCGTTAAAACTGTCGCTGTAAGGGTTAACCTTTTTTTCGTCCATCTTTTCGTATGAAATCAAAGAGTTTCCAACCTCGTCGTGGGGGAAACTTAGCTGGATATAAAGTTTTGGCGTTCCCATAGCAATCGATTTAAGAAGCACCGAAAACCTGTTTCGGCTTAAGATAGGGAACACTATTCCAAGCGGCTGGTTGTTGAACTTTTTTCTAACATCGCTCGCTATCTGCTCGCAAGTTACATAGTTTCCTTGAGTTATTCCGACAACCGCCTCGGTCACCGCGACAACATCTCCGTCGTTAAACGAAAAACCTTCGGTTTTCGCGGCGCTTGTTACCGACTCGCAAACGGTTGATACAAGGTCGTCCCCCTCTTTTAAAATCGGGGTTACTATTCCCCTCGCTGTTACTCCTGTTGCACGCATAAAAAACACCTTTCTTTATTTGACCAAAAATTAATAGTTTATAATTAAAGCCTACTGAATAACAAGTTATTCAGTACAAATGCTATGCATTTGAAACAAAATACGCATTTTAAGCGTATTTTGTTGGATTATCTTGATGCTATCTGCTGAATTTTCGCCATAGGCGAAAATCAAAGTGCAAGGTTTTTATTAAAGCTTATGAAAAAACCTTGCACTTTGACAAGTCAAAAACAGCATTTTATGATTTTACAAAGCCGTTTTTGATTTGTTCAGCAGGCATTAATTAAGATGTCGGATTTTCCGACAACATTAAAAGATTATAACTATGTAAATTACGTAACAATAAAAACTGTTCCGACTATTTCGTTGGATATCAAAAGATAATATATAACTCCACTCAATATACAAACCCCAACTCCAACCGTCAACATAAAGCGCGCAAGCTTTTGTTTTGGTTTTTTAACCGATGTTGAAATCGCCCAAACGATTGCAAACACTAGCCCAACAACCGGCAAAAGCATGACAAAGAAAGCCAACAACGCTTCGCCAACGCCGAGTTTTTCTTTTTCTTTTTTTTGCTGTATTTGGGGCAAACTTGTGGGCGAAGGCGGTTTTGTGACAGCCGTTGCCATTACAGAGACGACGGGCTCTATAGGTTGAGGAAGCTGTTCAAGCGTACTTGTGGTTGCTAAAACGTCTCCTTTTTTAAACACAAACTTTCCGTTTGAAGTTGTATTTTCGCTCATGGTTTTTGTGTGTCCTTTCAAGAATATGATTTCTAAATCTTAAACTTTCGGCGTTCGGCGGTTTGTTTACGCCTAACTCCCCTTTGAAACCTATCCTTCAAGTTGTTCGTTGTTCTTAATTTTAGACGCCGTTATAATAAGTTCGCTGTAAATAGTCGCGACCATCTCGTAAAGCTCGGTTGGAATGCTTGAGCCGACGTCCAACATGCAAAGCAAAGAAGAGGCGGAATCGTCGCGATATACCGGTATGCCGGTCTTTTCCGCGATGTTGATTATCCTTTCCGCAACTTCGCCATAACCCGAAGCTATGACGACGGGGGACAGGTCTTTATCTTTGTCATATTTTAAAGCAACAGCTTTTATATCTTTCTCAGACTTTAACATCAACACCCACCCTTTTATATGGTAATGATTTAAAAACATCCATCAACGACCGTTCTTGATAGAGCGGTTCTATCTTTGTTATGCCAACCTTATAATCAAAACGTTCGGTAATTTTTTGCATTCTGCCTATGAAATATTCAAAACTTTTCTCGTAACCGGGCGGACAGTATAGATAGAAATCCAAGATATTTTGTTCTTTCCTGAAAAACAGTTCAACCTCGAAACGCCCCATACTTTCGACTTCGATAACAAGCAAAAAGTGTTTACCCTCGCCGGCGTCTTTCGGCATGTCTTTTTCGTCGGCGTTTGGGTTTATCCATATCTCGGCAAAAGCGCGAAGGTCGGCGAGTTCAACCGGTATTATATAGTGTAAAAGCGGGGTAAAGTTGCAAGGCGACGACAAAAGACTATGTATAATTTTGTCTGTCTTTTCGCCGTTTTGCGAATTTTTCTGGCTTTCGATAGCCTGTAACCCGATAAGATTTATAAGCGAGTTCATAACGTTGGAATCTGAAGTGTCTGCCGGAACAGGCCTCCCTAGGTTTGTTATGCTTTTTGTAAAATCCGCCACCAAACGGTTGAGCGTTGCTTGGTCTTCGGGCGCTAGCTTTTTACGAAGCCTAAACATAGCTTGGTTGAAAAAGGCTGGGTCGGAACTAAACCTCGAAAGGTTGTATTTAATGATAGACAAAACCTTGCTGCTTTTGGGCGATATTAGAAGGCTTTGTTCAAACTCTTTGACAAACTCAAGCGTCTGTTCTTTAAGAGTTCCGAACTCGGGTTTTTCGCTTTGATACCCCGTAATAAGTGTTTCAAGCGTTTTAAACCCTTCGCCGCCCTCTTTGTGGAGCGTTTGCAGATACTTCAAGCTGTTGGCTATTCCGTCGAGAATATCCCCTTTGTTAGCGACGTTGTTAAGCGCCTTAAGCGACATAGCAATAAGATATTGCATTCCGTTGTTATCTTTGTTTTTGTTGCTAATCTCACGTAGAAAATCGAAGATTTCCCCTTTAAACCCTGTCGAAAACGTCTCTTGTTTTACAAGTTCTTGTTTTATATCCTCTGACTTTAGGATAAGCGCATTAAACATCTGTTGAATTTCAGGGGTAACCGTTTTGTTGTTGGCCGGAAGAAGTTTAAAAAGTTCTTCCAACATAAAAATGTTTTTTATATATGACGCGGCAACCGCCGGATCTTTTAACAGGTTCATCAACAACACCGGCGCGTCGCCGTTGTCGTTTAACATCGTGTTGTTTTTAAGAATGTCCGATTGGTTGTGGGTTTGGACAACCTTTGAAAGCTCTGTTATAGAAAAAGCAGAACCGTCAATAGGCGGTTTGTTGTTTACTATTTGGTTTTTGTTTACAACAGGCGTAGTTACCTTAAGGATATCTGCCAAAGTTCAAACCCTCCCAAGTTCACAGTATAGATTTAATTATACTTTAATATGCAAATACGTCAATAGCCCAAAACAACCATTTAAAGTATGTTTTTAATAAAATAAAAAATATTATGTTAATTTTTAATTTTAAATAGCAATAAATTTTTTTTTGTGGTAGAATAATAGGGATAATGGATTGTAATACCTGTAATGGAGTTGTTTTTTTGGACAATTGATGCAGAAAAAGAAAAATTTACTAATTAATTGTAAGTTTTAAATAATACGGAATAATTAATTTGTATAATTATTAAACTTTTAAATTATTGACAAATTTTTGAAAAATTAAGTTGAAAGGTTTTTTTGAAAATATGGAACATGATAAAAACATGCTGGAGCTGTTTGTTCACGAAGCGACCACAATGTTGACACAGTTCGATGAAATTTTGCTTGACTCGGAAAGAGAACATAGTTTCAGTTCGGAAAACATCGACAACATCTTCAGAATAACCCACACTATCAAGGGTTCGGCGGCTATGATGAACTTCGGAGAAGTTTCTCGCTTGTCTCACGCTGTCGAAGATGTATTCTTTGTGTTGCGTGAAAATCCGGCGAAACTCGAATTGGTCTTTGATTCGATCTTCGATTTAATTTTGGAGGCTTCCGACGTATTGAAAAACGAGTTGGACAAGATCCAAAGCGACGACGAATATGTTGCTGAAGAACAAAGTGTGTTAATCCAAAAACTAAAAGATCACGCGAAACTTTTAAAAGTCGAGGATATAAAGGGCGCCGTTGCCGCAAAAGCGTCTTTGGCTGCGAGCGACAAACCCGAACCGAACAAGGAGTCAACCTCGGACGAGGTCGACCCGACAAACGCCGTGTTCTTGGTACACTTTGACGAAGGTTCACAGATGGAAAACCTTCGCGCGTTCATGCTTATGACCCAACTCCAAGAAGTATGTGAATCTATAGACTCGGTTCCGAAAAACCCACAAGACGACAGTACCTCTTCTGAAGTTATACAGGAGAAAGGTTTTAAAGTAATCTGTAAACCGTCGGGCGACCTTTCCGATGTAACGGATATTTTAAGCAGTTTCTTAAGCATTAAAAACTATGAATTAATACAAAAGCCCGCGGAAAAATCCGAACAACCCCAATCGGAACAAAAACCGGACGTCGCAACCCCCGAAGTTTCGGCGACTCCGGCTCCGGTTGCGAAAACTTCCGACGTTTCGGCGGCGAGCAAATCCCCTTCGACCAACATAAAACAAAGCTTTATAAGCGTAAGCCAAGGCAAGCTTGATATGCTTATGGACCTTGTCGGGGAACTTGTAACGACCGAGAGCATGGTCGAGCGTAACCCCGATTTACAAGGAATGAAACTTGATAATTTTACAAAAGCTATTAGAGAACTGCGCAAACTAACCGACGAGCTCCAAGACGTTGTCATGTCGATACGAATGGTTCCGCTTTCGGGAACGTTCAAAAAGATGGAACGTATAGTTCGCGATATGTGTAAAAAGCTTGATAAAAAAGCCGAACTTGTGACCGAGGGCGGAGACACCGAAGTTGACAAAACGATAATCGACTCAATTGTTGACCCGTTTATGCACATGATTAGAAACTCGGTTGACCACGGTATCGAATCAAAAGAAACAAGGCTTGCGGCGGGCAAAAGCGAGGTTGGAAAGATAACAATGTCGGCGAAAAATGTCGGCGGCGAGATACATATTATAATCAAGGATGACGGCGGCGGGCTTGACCCGAAAAAGCTAATTGAAAAAGCCAAACAAAAAGGACTTATCCAAAACCAAGACAACGAAATTTCTGACAAAGAAGCGCTTGGGCTCATAATGCTTCCCGGTTTCTCGACCAACGCCCAAGTAACGGAATTTTCCGGCAGAGGCGTCGGAATGGACGTTGTTCGCCAAAATCTTGAACAAGTAGGCGGAAGAATTTCAATCGACAGTACGCTTGGACAAGGAACGACGTTTACGATTAAAATTCCGCTAACGCTTGCGATTGTGGACGGAATGATAATCTCGGTTGGCGGAACGACATACACAATTCCGATAACTGCGATAACCCAGTTTTTCAAGGTTCAAGACCTTAAACAGATAACCAAAAACAGCGACGGTTCCGAGATGATTATTATACGCGGAGAGTGTTATCCCGTCATTCGACTCCACGAACTGTTTGAAGTTGAAGCCGAAACGACAGATTTCCTTGAGGGAATCTTCATTCAAGTAAAAAGTTCTAACCTTAACGCTTGTATATTTGCGGATAAACTTTTGGGCGAATATCAAGTTGTTGTTAAACCGTTCCCGGTGTTCATGAACAAATATGACCTTAAAAACAAAGGAATATCGGGTTGTAGCATCCTAGGAGACGGCAGCATAAGTCTGATAATCGACGTAAATGCCCTTATAAATTAAACGAACGGAGCCTTTTGACATGCCAAATACAACACCCCCAATTTTAAAGATCACCGACAGTGAGTTTAACTATCTTGTTAACTATGTTAAAACTAATTATGGTATCGACCTTACAAAAAAGAGGGTTTTAATTGAGGGGAGACTTTCGTATACCGTCAAGTCAAAGGGTTATTCAAGCTATGACCAGTATATAAAATCGATGTTGTCCGATCCTTCAAAAAAGGAACTCGAGGTGTTTTTAAACAAAATCACCACAAACCATTCCTACTTTGCAAGGGAAACGGAACATTTCGAGTTTTTAACAAAGGTTGCGTTGCCCCAATTTGAGAAGACCAACCGAAATCAGATAAGAATTTGGAGCGCGGGTTGTTCCTCCGGCCAAGAAGCATATAACATTGCGATGATTATAGACCAGTATTTCGGAACAAAAAAAGGGCTTTGGAACACAAAGATAACCGCAACCGACATAAGCACCGATGTTCTTACAAAAGCGAAAGCCGGAATATATCAACAAGATAACCTTAAAGATATGCCTCCAAAACTTTTAAGCCAATATTTCAAAAAGATAGACAACGATAAATTCCAAGTTATAGACAAGATTAAAAACGAAGTTACGTTTAGCGAACTTAATTTAATGGGTAACTTTTCGTTTGCCCAACCGTTTGACATAATATTCTGTCGAAACGTAATGATATATTTTGATCGTGAAACGACAACCAATCTTGTTGAAAAGTTTTACAAATCGACCGCAAACGACGGATATCTGTTTATAGGCCATTCCGAACTAATCGACAAAACAAAAACAAAATATAAATACATCATGCCGGCAATATACAAAAAACAGATTTAAAAAAGAAGGTTGATGATTTATCAATGGCGATTAAAACTTTAATCGTGGATGATTCTATCTTGTTTAGGACCAAGATAGCAAATTCTCTCGCAATAGACGGAGATATCCAAGTTGTCGGGTTTGCAACAAACACGGTTGAAGCATCCGAGTTTATCAAAAACTTAAATCCCGATGTTTTGGTTTTGGACGTCGAACTTCCACGAGAAGACGGAATAACTTTTCTAAAAAATTTAATACCTAAAAAATATATTCCAGTGATAGTCGTAAGCTCAACGCCGCTACATAAGCTTACCGCGCGCGCGGCGGGAGCGGTTGATTTTGTTCAAAAACCGTTTGTCGGCGACGTGCGAAACTATGGCGAGTTTGCGGAACAGATAAAATATAAGATTAAACTTGCGGCGGCGTATGGTTTAAAAAAGCAAAACGACAAACTGGGATTGGGCGAAAAGAAAAAAAATATCAATCAATCTATCCTAACGTTTGGAAACGAGATAGTCGCAATTGGCGCTTCGACGGGCGGAACCGAGGCTATTTATAACATCGTTAAAGACCTTCCGTCCAACTTTCCCGGGATTATAATAGTTCAACATATGCCGGAACATTTCACAAAACTCTACGCCGACCGTCTCGATAAAAACTGTAATATGCATGTCGTAGAAGCAATAGACGGCGAAAGAGTTAAAACGGGAAAGATAATCGTTGCGGCGGGTAACTTCCACCTTTCGCTTAAACAGGACTCTGAAGGATATTATGTAAACAGCAAACAAGGGGAAAAAATAGGAGGACATTGTCCTTCGGTAGACTATATGTTTGAATCGGTCGCAAAAGTAGCGGGAAAACATTCTGTCGGAGTTATTTTAACCGGAATGGGCGCCGACGGCGCAAAAGGAATAACCGAGATGAAAAGATGTGGCGCGTACACGATTGGCCAGGACAAAGAAAGTTGTGTCGTTTACGGTATGCCTATGGAGGCGTTTAAGCTCGGCGGTGTATGTGTTCAACTTCCTCTTGACCGAATAGCCGGCGAACTTATCCAACATTTTTCAAAACTTAAGTATTAAAAAAGCATCAGAATTGTTTTATTAAGATAATAGGAGTACACAAAAAATGGACAATAACACAAATAACGAGCTTCTTTGGTTAGTCTTTAAAATCGGGGATCAGCTATATGCTATTAACAGCGGATTTGTCACAAGCATCGTTACGATGCCGGAAAAGATAACCTCTGTTCCGTTTACGCCAAAGCTTATACGAGGGATATTTAATCTTATGGGAAAGATAGTACCCTCGATTGAGATGCGTCTTTTATTAAACATGAAAACACAAAGCGAAGAAAAAGCAGAGCTTGTTAACATGTTGGATCAAAGAAAAAAAGACCATATCTTATGGGTTAAAGAGCTGTTTAAGTCTATCGACAACAACACGCCGTTCACGTTGCAAAACGACCCGGCTCTTTGCAAATTTGGCGTGTGGGTTAACTCGTTTAACGAGGAGGAACATTCCTTTACATACAGCCTTTCAAAGATAGTAGAACCCCACAGCGAGCTCCACCATCTTGCGGACAAACTCGATGATATTAGGGACAACCCATATAAAGCCGAGAGGGTTAAGACAAAAGCCGAAAACTACATGAACACTATTTTGTCGCTTATTGACTCCGCAAAGGTAGAATATGCCGAGTCTCAAAAAGAACTTTGTATCATAGTTAATTATGAAGAAAAAACCTCCGGGCTAATCTGTGACGACGTGGTTATGGTCGGTAAAATCGAGATGATCGAGAAAACAAAACAAAATAAACTTAACGAAAATATTTCGTGGATAAAAGATCTTGCGGTTACAAGCGAAAAACAACCTATCTTTGTTATCGATACCCATGAATTTTTCCAATCGTATGACACTCCGGTTAAAACTATTCCTCAACTATAAAAACAAAAAACAGTTTAAAACACGACGGCTTATAACAAAACGCCGTGGGCTGACCCACAGTCCACGGCATTTCAATGTAAAATTTAAACAACAATAACAAAAAAAATAAACCTTTTCGTTATATCTTGTTAACAATTACAGTTTATGATATAGTATTATCTTGAAAAAATATAAAAAATTAGAGAATTATAATTATTATTATATAAACAAAAAAGGGGTGTGAAAGAATGACACAAAATATTGGGTTTGATAACAAAAAGTACGAGGAGCTACAGTCGGCAAAGATAAAGGATCGCATAGAGCAGTTTGGCGGAAAGCTTTACTTAGAGTTCGGAGGGAAACTTTTTGACGACTTCCACGCTTCGAGAGTTCTTCCGGGGTTTCGTCCCGACGGAAAAGTCAACATGCTTCTTAAACTAAAGGAACAATCCGAGATAGTCATAGTAATAAGCGCAAACGACATAGAAAAAAACAAAGTTCGCGGCGACCTTGGGATAACGTATGACCTTGATGTGTTGCGTTTAATCGACGCGTTTCGTGGGATTGGGCTTTTTGTCGGGTGCGTTGTTATAACGCACTATTGCGGACAACCTGCCGCCAAAGCGTTTAAAAAGCACCTTGAGTCGCTCGATGTTAAAGTTTATAAGCACTATCCAATCGACAAATACCCCTCTGACATAGACCTTATAGTAAGCGAAAACGGATATGGGAAAAACGAATATGTCGAGACAACACATCCGCTCGTTGTCGTAACCGCTCCGGGGCCCGGAAGCGGAAAGATGGCGGTTTGTCTTTCTCAGCTCTACCACGACAACAAACGCGGAATAAGCTCGGGATATGCAAAATACGAAACGTTTCCCGTGTGGGATCTTGCGCTTAAACACCCCGTCAACATTGCATACGAAGCGGCGACAGCCGACCTTAACGACGTTAATATGATAGACCCGTTCCACCTTGATGCATACGAAAAAACAGCGGTAAACTATAACCGTGATATCGAAATATTCCCCGTTTTAAGCGCTATGCTTGAAAAGATATTGGGTGAAAGCCCGTATAAATCCCCTACCGACATGGGGGTGAACACTATTTCGGCGTGTATAAACGACCCGGAAGTTGTTGAAAAAGCTTCGTGCCAAGAGATTATACGAAGATATTTTAACTATCGCGCAAGCCTTAGAAAAGGAATAGAGCTTGAAGACGTTGTGTTAAAAGTAGAATTTTTGATGAAGCAAGCCGGCATTTCGGTCGAAGACAGGCCGGTTGTCGCAACAGCTCTTGAGAAAGAAAAAGAAACCGAAGTTCCCGCCGTTGCGATAGCGTTGCCCGACGGAAGGATTGTGACGGGTAAAACAACAAAACTTCTCGGTGCTTCGTCCGCCGCGCTTCTTAACGCGCTTAAGGTGCTTGGAAACATAAACGACATGATCCCGCTTATTTCAAAGCTTATAATAGAACCAATTCAAGACCTTAAGGTTAACCACCTAGGCGGAAACAATCCGCGGCTACATACCGACGAAATTTTGGTTGCGCTTTCTATTTGTGCGGCGACAAATCCTACCGCGGAACTTGCCATGAAACAACTTGAAAAGTTAAGCGGAAGCGAGGCACATTCAACCGTTCTTCTCTCACAAGTAGACGAAAACGTTTTTAGAAAACTCGGAGTTAACCTAACACAAGAAGCGAAATATCAAACGAAAAAACTTTACCACGGAAAAAGATAATCACGAAACTTTTCACAGCCTATTAAAAACAGATTTAATAGGCTGTTTCTCGAAAGCGATATAACATGAGCTTTGTTTGCACAAAGCCACTCAAATAGTTGCGAAAACAACTTATAAGTTTTACACCGAAGAAAGGATTATCGCAAAAATGAATATTGCAATAGTCGTTGCTATGCAAAAAGAAGCAACCGAACTTGTTAATATTATTGAGGACCCCAAAAACCACCAAGTAGGCGACCTTGTGGTTGTCGAAGGAACTATTGAACAACACACGGTTTTTGTCACGGTTTGCGGCATTGGAAAAGCGTTTGCCGCCGCCGCAACCCAACTTTTGATAGACAAGGTTAAACCTACTGTTGTTTTAAACATAGGCGTAGCAAGCAGTTGCGTAGACGATATCGCCAAAGGCGAGATTGTGTGCGGAACAACGTTTAAATACCACGATTTCGACTATCTTTCGGCAGAACGCTTAGAACAAAAGCTCCCGATAGCAATGGCGGACAAGCGAGTTTTGAAACTTGCAAAAGAGGCGTGTAGACTGCTTTCGTTGCGATGTATCGAGGGGAACATTGCGTCGGGCGACAACTTTGTCACGACAGATTTTAACCGCGATCTTGTTAAAAGCAAGACCGACTGTATCTGTGTCGATACCTGTAGTGCGGCGATAGCACTAATTAGTTCGCGAAACGGCGTTCCGTTTGGAGCTATCAAGATAATCTCTGATTTTGCAAACGGCGATACTATCGAGGATATCTCGGTTTCGCTCAACAAATACAGATATTTTGCGGGACAGATAGTCGCGGAGATGTTAAAATATATCAAATAAAAAAGTCTTGTGTATTTATAAGGAGATAAATATTATGATATACAATTCGATAACAGAACTAATCGGAAAAACGCCATTATTAAGGTTATGTAACATCGAAAAAAAATTCAATACAGGCAGCAGGATATTTGCAAAGCTTGAATTTCTAAACCCTACCGGAAGCATAAAAGACAGAACGGCGTTTTCGATGATTTCGTGGGCGCTTGAGCGCGGCGAAATAAACAAAGAAACCGTTATTATCGAACCTACAAGCGGAAACACGGGCATAGGGCTTGCGGCCATAGGCTCAAGTTTTGGAATGAGAGTTATTTTAACAATGCCGGACAATATGAGCCAAGAGCGCATAAAAATACTTAAAGCTTTGGGTGGCGAGGTTGTGCTGACCGACGGCGAAAAAGGAATGACCGGGGCTGTCGAAAAAGCAAAAGAGCTTTCAAACGAGATACAAAACAGTTTCGTTCCGTCACAGTTTGAAAACTTTGACAATCCGTTTGTACACTTTTCAACCACCGGTCCCGAAATCTATCGTGACCTTGACGAGAATGTCGATATTTTTGTTTCGGCATTCGGAACGGGGGGAACAATTTCGGGTAGTTCACAGTATTTAAAATCACAAAAAAGCGACATTATAACTATCGGTGTAGAGCCAAAAGGCTCGCCGTTTGTTACCAAAGGGACAAGCGGACCACATAAAATTCAAGGTATCGGAGCCGGCTTTATCCCCGACACGCTTAACGTCGATTTAATCGACGAGATAGTAACCGTTTCGGACGAACAAGCGTATAGTTTTGCAAAAGATATGGCAAAACACGAAGGGTTGCTTGTCGGGCCGTCTACAGGCGCGGCGCTTTGCGTTGCGGTTGAAAAGGCGTGTGACCAAAAAAATAAAGGGAAAAATATCGTGTTGATAGCCCCCGACAGCGGGCTTAGATATCTTTCGACCGATATGTTTTAACATAAAAAGGATTTTTTAACATGACTGTAAAAGATTTTATACGAAACGATTCGATAAATATAGCAAGAAAACTTTCCGAAATAAACAAAAACGAACTTTCAAGCGACATTAAAGGCTTTGGATTAAAGCTTAAAGTTGAACGATTAATAGAGGACATTAAACCGGTCTTGTTTCCAAGTATCTATGAAACTAACCTTTCGGAAAACCATGTGTTGTCGGTCGCTATTTCAGAAAAACTAAACCATATAGCCATAACGCTTTTTTCGCTAACCAAAGAGATTTTAGAGGACGTTTGTGAAAAGCAAAACGGCAAAGACGATTGCAAAGAATGTGAACGCCGCGCGACAGAAATTACGGTTGAATTTTTAAACGAATTGCCAAACATGCGAAAGACGTTGTCAACAGACATAGTTTCGGCGTACAACGGCGATCCGGCGGCAAGGTTTATAGAGGAGATTATCCTTTGTTATCCGTCTATCGAGGCGGTTATGATCTATCGTCTTGCGCATATTTTGTTTAATCTTTCGGTTCCGTTCATACCGCGTATTATGACGGAATACGGACATAAGACGACGGGCATAGATATCCATCCCGGCGCAACTATTGGAGAAGGTTTTTTCATCGACCACGGAACAGGCGTCGTTATCGGGGAAACGTGTACAATTGGAAAAAACGTCAAGCTATATCAAGGGGTTACGCTTGGGGCGAAAAGTTTCAAACTGGACGACACGGGCAATCCCGTCAAGGGAATTAAACGCCACCCCGACATTGAGGACGATGTTATCATATATTCCGGCGCGACAATTTTGGGCGGCGACACCGTTATCGGCAAAGGCAGCGTAATTGGCGGAAACGTTTGGCTTGTAAGCTCGGTTCCAAAAAACAGTTTTATAACCAATAAAAAAGACGTATAATGCTTGGCGTACACATTAAAAAAGTTGTGGCAAAGCCACATGCGAATTTTTTTATAATATAAATTTAGATTGCCGTCTATGGCGTGGCTTTTTTTCTAAAATTTGGAGCTAAACGGAAATAATTTATAATTTGTTTATAAAGCTCGAACCGTTGTTTATAGTTTGTTAAAATTAATGTGTTAATATTTAATTCAAAAAAAGGAAAGGGGAATACTATGCAAACTTCAGTTAAAGTGCTTGTTGTTGATGACGAGCAAAACATCTGCGAACTTCTCCGCTTGTACATCGAAAAAGAGGGATATGCTGTTTTAATTGCGGGAAACGGTGCCGAGGCTATCGAGATTACCAAAAAGGAAAATCCGTCGCTTATCCTTATGGATGTAATGATGCCTGTGGTTGACGGGTTTGAGGCGTGTCGAAAGATACGCGAGTTTTCAAAAGTGCCGGTTATTATGTTAACCGCGAAGGGCGAAACGTTTGACAAAGTTATGGGTCTTGACCTTGGGGCGGACGATTATATCGTTAAACCGTTCGACAGCAAAGAGGTTGTGGCGCGTATAAAAGCGGTTTTGCGCAGAACTCAACCGGAAGAGGACAGCGGAATAATTCAATACGACAAACTGATAGTCGATATCGGTTGCTATGAACTTAAAGTAGACGGAATTTTAATCGACACACCGCCCAAAGAATTCGAGCTTCTATATCATCTCGCGAAAAACCCAAACAGAGTTTTCACAAGAGATCAACTTTTAGACGAGGTTTGGGGCTTTGAATATTTTGGGGATTCAAGAACGGTTGATGTTCATATTAAGCGTCTACGCGAAAAACTTGAAGGTGTTTCGGACGATTGGAGTCTTAAAACCGTTTGGGGCGTCGGATATAAATTTGAAACCAGGTAATTAAATGAAAAACGGTCTTTTCAGAAGATATTTTTCGATATATGCGTTAACGCTTGTGATATGCACAACCCTTCTAGGAGCGGTTTTGTTGTACTTTGCGTCGGAAGATTTTAGACAATCAAAACAGCTTTCGCTTGAAGCGTCTGCACAAAAAGCCGCCGTGCTTGTCGCGTCGAATTATGAACTTAACAACCAACAGATGATATCGCGACCGTATCTTCAAGAGGCTTTCAAACTGATATATGACACGTCCGGCAACATTGTGCTTTTTTCTGATGTTGCCGGTAATATAGAAATCTGTTCTGACGATAGCTATTGTGACATTGTTTCACATGTGATTCCTTCTGAAATATTGGGGGAAACGTTTGAACAAACGGGGTATTCCGAGGTTGGATATCTCGGAGGGTTTTACGATGAAAACGCCCAATATTCTTACGGTATTCCGATTTACTACGGAACCGAGTTTTTGGGTTTTGTTTTCACGTCTACTTCTGTTAACTCGTTGTTTGAATATCTGTTTGAACTTTTGGTTTTGTTTTTTGTTTCGTCGGTTATAATGCTTGCGTCTTCGTCGGTTATAATATACTTTGCGACAAAGATGTTGACAAAACCGCTTGAAGAGATGTCGATTGCGGCAAAAAGTTTTTCTTTTGGGGATTTTTCTGCGAGGGTTACCGAAACGGGCCAAGACGAAATCGGGCGACTTGCCGGCGTTTTTAACACTATGGCGGTTTCGCTTAACGAGCTTGAATCTGCGCGCCGAAGTTTTATAGCCAACGTTTCACATGAACTTAGAACCCCAATGACAACTATCGGCGGATATATCGACGGTATTTTGGATCAAACGATACCACAAGAACAACAAGAACATTACCTTGAGGTTGCAAACCAAGAGGTTAAACGGCTTGCGCGTCTTACGTCGTCGCTTTTAGATATCTCGCGTCTTGACGAGGGAAGAGAGGATATGTATATAGAAAGCGTCAACGTTTGGGATATAATAATAAACGTTATGATTTCGGCAGAACTTAGAATTGAAGCTAAAAAGATAAATGTTGTCGACCTTGACGCAAAGGCGAGCTATGTTTTTTGTGACAAAGATAAGCTTCACCAAATAGTATATAATTTAATCGACAACGCGATTAAATTTACCCCCGAAAACGGAAAACTTGAGATAGACGTTGTTCAAAACAACCCCGAGACAACGTCGGTTACGGTCACCAACAGCGGAAACGGCATTCCGTCTTGCGAGATACCGTTTATCTTTGAAAGATTTTATAAAGCCGATAAATCCCGCGCACTTGACAAAAAAGGAACCGGCCTTGGCCTTTACATTGCGAAAACTTTGGTTCAAAGGATGGGTGGGTCTATCTCGGTGTCGTCGGTTGAAGGAGAGTACACAAAGTTTACCGTAAAACTCCGCGCAGACAGTAACCCCGCGAGCCCGATAAGACAACCACAAACTGAAAGCAACGCCGTTAGTACGGAAACCTCCAACACCTCTTCTTGGATAGCGGCTACCACACGGAAAACAAAAAAGGGAGCCGATTGAAATGTTGAAAAAAATTAAAGATAAAGTAGAAGTCAAACAGATGAAACTAATTTCATTTACAAGCGTATTATTAGTTTTTCTTTTGGGCGCAGTAGTTGTTATGGGTTCTTTAATATTTCAATTTGCGAATGGTGGAGTATTTTCCGACAACAACGACAGCTATCCTGCCGGAACTCCGGTAGTAGTTTCGGATTCAATACCCCCAACAGGTGGGACGACGCAAAACGTTTATGTCGATGTCTATCGTGAGGTCATTCCCTCGACAGTTGTGATTGAAAACGACGGCAAATTCTATGTTGGCTTAATAGTATCTTCGGACGGTGTAGCTGTAGTTCCGTATCTAGCGGCTAGCGGACACGAAACAAAAACGGCTATTCTTCCTAACAACGAACGGATTTCGTTCGAGGTCATTGCGTATGATATAGATCTTTTGTATGCTTCTATACAGCTAGACGACGTCAACCTTCGCCCGTCCAATCTTTCCACCGTTACAAATACTAATCCGGGTGACGATGTTTACGCGTTCGGTTGTAACACAAACGAATACATGTTGATATCAAAAGGCATAATATCTAAAACAGACCTTGAAAACAACTTGCTGTACACCGACGCGCCGATTGTTAGAGATTTTGGAAACACTATTTTAGCAAATACAATGGGACAGATTATCGCAATCTCGGACGGCACTCAACTTGCCCGCATGTCAGAGGTTAAATCGATAGTTGAAGTGTTGACAGCGCTCGACATTCCGGTTGGATTTCAATCTTCTAATTAGCTTCGCGACGCTAGTTTATTATCTTAAACGCAAAGTAGCTTGTTAAAGGTATTGCGTTTAAGTTGTGCGTTATATTAAACGTTTGATTTATCGCGGATTTATTGACCTTTTGGCTATAGTCTGTTAATATTACTCTTATACCGATTTGTTGATTAAAGTATTATAAAGCAATAGCTTTTAATATTTTTTAAACCGAGTCAGTATAAGAGATTTTATTTTTTTGGGAGAATACGACTTATGATAATATCCCCTTCAATATTAGCGAGCGATTTTTCAAAACTCGGCTCAGAGATTAGCGACGTTTTAAACGCCGGCGCACAATGGATACATTTTGATGTTATGGACGGGCATTTTGTCCCCAACATGTCGTTTGGTGCTCCTGTTTTGGCGTCGGTCTCGAAAGCTGTTCCGGCGTTTTACGATGTCCATCTTATGATATCGTCGCCGCTTAAATATGCCGAGTCGTTCGCAAAGGCGGGCGCTGACATGATAACGTTTCATATCGAAACGGAAGATGATGTTTCGGCGGTTATAGATCTTATTAAAAAGTTAGGTAAAAAGGTTGGCATATCGGTTAAACCAAACACGCCTGTGTCCGACGTGTTCCGTTATCTTAGCCGTATTGATATGGTTCTTGTTATGACGGTTGAACCGGGCTTTGGCGGACAAAGCTTTATGAAACAACAGTGTGCAAAGGTAAAAGAGATAAGCGACGAAGCAAAAAAACAAAATCTTACCGATTTTCTTATACAAGTAGACGGCGGTATCGACCGCGATACAATAGGCGAAGTTTCGGCGGCGGGGGCAAACGTATTTGTCGCCGGTTCCTCGGTTTTTGGAAAATCGGACAGAAAAAAAGCAGTTGCCGACCTTAAACAGGCGGCACTTGAGGTTTTAAACAATGGCAAGGCTTAGAAAAAAAGAAAGAATATTGCACCCGACGTTTCGGCATTTTCAAAACATAATCTTGATATGTCTTTTGTTGGTTGCTATTTCTGTGTATTTCTACGGCCCGCGACCGCTTGTTTTGATAATAATATCGTCGTTTGTGGCGATAGTTTCGGACTATGCTTTGATGAGGGGGCGTGAACGTGTCTATGACGTAACCGATCTTTCGTCGATAGCGTTTGCGATAATCTTTACGCTTATGCTTCCTGCGTCGGCGCCGTATTACGTCGCGATACTCGGGACGCTTGTTACCGTTGTTTTGGGAAAACATGCGTTTGGCGGTTCGGGAAACTATCCGTTCCACCCGTCCGCGTTCGGTTTTGGCGCAAGCGCTATCTGTTGGCCCGACATTATTTTTCGTTATCCCGAACCGTTCAGCGACATTCCGCTCGGTTTCGTGGCGGACACATCGCTGTTCAACAGCCCTGCCGCAACCCTTAAAATTGGCGGTGTTCCCCAAATTGACCTTATTGACCTTATGATTGGAAACTATAATGGGCCTATGGGTTCGGCTTGTTTTTTGATACTTTTTGCGGCTCTTATATTACTTATTGCGAACAACACTATAACGTGGCATATACCGATAAGTTGTCTGTCGGTTGTCGTGGTTTGGTCGTTTTTGTTCCCGAGAATACAAGTTTCAAGGTTTGAATCTGTATTGTTCGAGGTCTTGACCGATTCGCTAATCTTCACATGTATCTTTATCGCGACAGAACCTTCCGCCTCCCCAAACAACACAAAATCTAAACTTATATACGGCTTGTCTTTTGGCGTTGTCACTTGTGTTTTCGCCTATTTCGGAGCGGTTGAGTTTGGCGCAAGCTTTGCCGTTATGGCTATTTCTCCGATATCTTCGTGGCTTGACAGAAGATATTCTCTGACAAGAAACCTTCGTTCAAGATATGGAGGGGATAACTAATGAAATTTAAAAGCAAAAGAAACATAGGTAACTTAAAAGGACGGTATGCCCTTTCGGTTAAAGAACGTATTAAACGAGACTATATCTTTGCAAACAACCCGGTGCTCGTCGCCGGTCTTGGGATTGCCCCCGTAATCGTTGCCGCAACAAGCCTTAGAAACTCGATTGTGATATCGCTTATAATGTCGATGATTATTATTGTAATAAGGATTTTTGGAAACTTTACGATTGGTTTGTTGTCAAAAGAACTTCGTTTTCCGCTTTATGCGATAGCTTCAAGTTTGATGTTTATCCCGGCTTATCTTTTGGTTGAGTTGATTTTGCCGTATGACGTTGCACGACTTGAGAGGTTTCTTCCACTAATCGTGCTCGACTCGATTATAATTTCGGCGGCTCAACTTGAAAAACGCGAAAAATTCAACGAAAGTGTCCGAAGCGGAATTTTTGTCTCGCTTGGATTTTCGTTTGCGGTTTGTTTAATTGGGCTAATTCGCGAACTGTTCGGCGAAGCGAGGGTTTTCGGGATCTACCTTACCGGCTTTCCGGTTTTGTTCCCGATACTTAAAACTACGGTCGGTGGATTTATGACGCTTGCGCTTATCGCCGGCGTGTTTCAGATTTTTGTTTCCGCACTTAAAAGGTCGGCATACAGAGAGGAGCGGGAAACATGATGTCAGATTTTTTTTCTACAATGTCGGAACTTGTCGTTGTCGCGTTAACCGCAATAACGGTTGAAAACATAGTTTTTTCGCGAGGTCTTTCGGTTAGTCGATTGATGTCTCTGGTTGACGATTCGTCCGGAGCAAACATCTTTACGTTGCTTTTGGCAGTTGTGTCTTCGGTAAGTTCGATTATATATTACTTTTTAAATCGTGCTCTTTTGTTGGGTAACGATAACTCAATTTTGTTTTCTCCGCTTTTGGCGGTAGCTTCAATAATGCCGATATATCTTGTATTGTTGTTTGTGTTTAAATTTGTTCCTTCGGGTTCGTTCAAAAAAGCGCTTGAATCGCTTCCGATAGCGTCATTTAACATCGCGGTCATAAATTCGCTTGTTGTTCCGGCTTCGAGTAGAATGTCGCTTGCGTCTACAATTGTGTACGCAGTTGGGTCGGCTATCGGCTTTGCGCTTGCGGTTTTGCTTGTTGTCGAGGGTCAAAGATTGGTTCAACATCGTGACATTCCGACGCCGTTCAAGGGCAAACCTGCTATGCTTCTTTATCTTTCGGGACTTGCAATGGCAATTTATGCGTTGGCGGGTAGAATTTTTACAATATTTTAAAATGACAAACAACGGCTGTAAAAAATGCAGTGCAAAATGTCTGCAAGAACAGTTGTTTTATGGTAATAAAATTATAATACTAAAAAAATAATTAATTTTGAAAAATGTATTGACAACGGTACAGTTTGCTGATATAATTGTAAAGCTTTCAGATAACAGTTTTGTGTATTTGATGAGGCGAAATTTGGCGGAATAGCTCAGTTGGCTAGAGCACTCGGTTCATACCCGGGGTGTCGCTGGTTCAAATCCTGCTTCCGCTACCAAATGCGAGGCACAAACCTCGCAGACATACGGCCCGTTGGTCAAGCGGTTAAGACACCGCCCTTTCACGGCGGTAACACGAGTTCGATTCTCGTACGGGTCACCACTCGTCGCAAACTATGCTTAGTTTGCGACGACTTTTTTTGTAAATTTATAAAAGTCATCGCGCACACCGCTCCGTTGCTCCTCGTTTCCCGCAAAAGCCGTCGCTTTGCTTTGGGTTTTTGCGGGGTTGCCCCCTTTTCCCGACTTCCATAACAACACACCACCCCGCCGTCGGTGCCTTGTTCGATGTCTTTATTTTTTGATTTGAAAAAACACGAGTTCAATTCTTGCAAACTAGCTCAAAGCACGTTTTCGCAAACTATGCTTAGTTTGCGACGACTTTTTTTATACATATGACCACAGCTTTTGCTGTGGTCAGCGTGTCAAAAAAGGTATACCCTCAAAAATGTTGCACAAAAAATAGCAACGAAAGAATAAGTAGATAGA
>CAYJJR010000031.1:0-22003 GCA_964370565.1 uncultured Oscillospiraceae bacterium
TCCAAGAAGTCGATATAACGGGAGCTATTGCCCCGTTTTCAAAACATAGCTATCTCGTTAAAGATGTAAACGAGATACCGAGAATTATAAAAGAAGCTTTTTATATCGCAAGCACCGGAAGACCGGGCGCGGTTTTGATTGATATTCCAAGCGATATCCAAGCGCAAAAGTTTAGCGGAAAGTTTTCATACCCCGATGAAGTAAACATTCGCGGATATCGTCCGAGCGACAAAGGAAATGATCTTCAAATCCGCAAGGTTGTCGAGGCAATATCTCGCTCGAAACGTCCGGTAATCTGTGCCGGCGGCGGAATTGTCTTGAGCAAAGCGGGAGAAGAACTTGAAAAGTTCGCAACCGAAGCAAACATTCCCATTGTAACTACAATGATGGGGCTTTCGCTTCTTGAAACATATCACCCGTTAAACTTCGGAATGGTGGGCGCACACGGAAACGGAACGGCAAACATAGCGCTAGCTAAATCTGACCTCGTTATCTTTATCGGCGCAAGGGTTTCGGACAGGGCCATAGTTTCCCCCGAAACGGTGCCCGAAAGAACCGCCACGATACATATTGATATAGACCCAGCCGAGATAGGCAAAAACATGAGGACACATGTTCCTGTTGTCGGCGAGATTAAAACAATATTAAACCAACTTATTCCGCTTAAACCGAAAGCGGACAGCGAACAGTGGATATCCGACATGCAAGAAATCCGCAAAAAACGCCTTGTTCGCGAGCTTAAAAGCCAAGAGGGATATGTTTTCCCGCCGTCTTTTTTGCGTCTTCTCGGTTCGAAACTTTCGGAAAATCCGATAATTTCGGTTGATGTTGGGCAAAACCAATTGATGACCTGTCGACATCTTTCGATTAAACAGGGAGCTAGAATATTGACAACGGGGGGACTAGGCACAATGGGTTACGCAATTCCTGCCGGAATTGGGGCGCACATAGCCGACAGAACACGCCAAAACCTCGTAATCTGTGGCGACGGTTCGTTCCAGATGTCGATGAATGAACTTGCGGCGATGTGTGCCGAAAAAACCAATATTAAGGTGGTTATATTTGAAAACACAACGCTGGGTTTGGTTCGTCAGATACAGGACAAATCTTTCGGCGGAGCCTTTGGTGTTAGCCTTGTCGGCTCTCCGAACTTTCAAACGATAGCGAACGCATATGGCATAGAAAACGCATACATAAGCGACGAGGGCGAGATGGAAACCGCAATTGACACAATGCTTTCGGCAGAGGGTAACTATATTTTAATTGTACGTGTACATCCAAACGTGTGCACAACAGATTGACGAAAGGTTTAAAACGATATGAAAAAAACAATATCGGTTTTGGTTGAAAACAAAGCCGGAGTTTTAAACAGAATAACGGGGCTTTTTTCGCGTCGTGCTTTTAACATTGATAGCCTAGCTGTCGGCGTGACCGATGACCCAACCGTTTCGCGAATAACTATTATAGTGGACAGCGGAAACAGCGTTGTTGACCAGGTTGAAAAACAGCTTAACAAACTTATCGAAGTCATAAAGGTTAGGACACTGGACGATACAAACACTATTGGCCGAGAGCTCATGCTCATAAAAGTTGGCGCAAACGTTAAAGCGCGTCAAGAGATTTTGACTATCTGTGAGATAATGTCGGCGAAAGTTTGCGACGTCACCCCAACCACCATGACGCTTGAAATATCCGAAACCACCGAAAAACTTAACGACTTTGAAACACTTTTAAAGCCGTATAATATTTTAGAGGTTGCGAGAACGGGGCTTATAGCGGTTCAAAAAGGAAACGGCAAGATATAAAAACATAAAATAAATATAAACAACAATTTCAAGGAGAACAAACAACTATGGCAAAGATGTATTATGCAAAGGATTGTAACATTGATTTTCTTAAAGGAAAAAAGATTGCAATTATCGGTTATGGCTCGCAAGGCCACGCACACGCTTTAAATCTTCGTGACTCGGGGCTCGATGTCATAATCGGACTTTACAAAGGCGGCAAAAGTTGGCCTGTTGCAGAAAAGGACGGTTTTTCTGTCATGACAACCGCTGAAGCGACAAAACAAGCCGATATTATAATGATACTCATAAACGATGAACGCCAAGCGGATATGTATGCAAAAGACATCGCGCCAAACTTGACTGCGGGCAAAGCGCTCATGTTTGCCCATGGGTTTAGCATTCTTTATAAACAAATTGTTCCTCCGTCAGATGTAGATGTTTTAATGATAGCTCCAAAAGGCCCCGGCCACACGGTTAGAAGCCAATTTGCTGCGGGCAAAGGAGTTCCGGGATTAATTGCGGTTGAACAAAACGTTTCGGGCAAAGCATATGAAATCGGGCTTGCGTATGCTGCCGGTGTTGGTTGTGCAAGAGGTGGAGTGATGGAAACCACCTTTAAAGATGAAACCGAAACCGACCTTTTTGGTGAACAAGCAGTAATTTGCGGTGGCGTGGTTGACCTTATGAGAATGGGCTTTGAAACGCTTGTTGAAGCAGGTTACGACCCCGAAAACGCATATTTTGAATGTGTTCACGAGATGAAACTTATAATCGACCTTGTAAACAAAGGCGGTATCTCGATGATGAACTATTCAATTTCGGACACGGCGGAATATGGCGAATATGTTTCGGGTCCTCGCGTTCTCCCGTATGAAGAGACTAAAAAGAACATGAAAGCGGTATTGACCGATATTCAAAACGGAACGTTCGCAAGCAATTGGATAGCGGAAAACAGAAACGGTAGATGTTTCTTTAACGCAACTCGAAGAATGGCTTCGGAACACCAGGTCGAAAAAGTCGGGGCAGAACTTCGCAAAAATATGCTTTGGGGCGACGACACAAACCCCGATACGGCGAGTAACTAGCATTTATTAAAACGTAATTTAGGGACAGGGCTTGCCCCGTCCGAAAACGAAATTAATTTTTCAATTCGGACAACCGCAAGGGTTGTCCCTACTTTTATACTGAAAAGGATATAACTTTATGATTAGCCATAATATAACAAAAGGAATTGAACGCGCGCCAAACCGCTCGTTGCTTTATGCTTTAGGTTTAACCAAAGAGGAACTCGAACGCCCTTTGATAGGCGTCGTTAATTCATATAACGAGATTGTACCGGGACATATCCATCTCGACAAGATAACCGAAGCGGTCAAAAAAGGAATACTCATGGCAGGGGGAACCCCTATCGAGTTTCCCGCCATTGCGGTTTGTGACGGAATAGCAATGGGGCACACCGGCATGAAATACTCTCTTTGCACAAGGGAATTAATAGCCGACTCGACCGAGGCTATGGCTATTGCCCACCAGTTTGACGGGCTTGTTATGATCCCGAATTGTGACAAAAACGTTCCCGGTCTTTTGATGGCGGCGGCGCGAATTAATATACCGACTATCTTTGTGTCGGGCGGCCCTATGATGTCGGGAATTATGAACGACGGAAGCCGAAAAAGCCTTTCAAGTATGTTTGAGGCGGTAGGCTCTTTTAAATCGGGAAAGATGTGCGAAGCCGAAGTTGAAGATTTTGAAAACAACGTCTGTCCCACTTGCGGTTCTTGTTCCGGCATGTTTACCGCAAATTCAATGAACTGTTTAACCGAAGCTATCGGAATGGGTCTTCGCGGTAACGGAACTATTCCGGCTGTTAATTCTTCTCGAATACGTCTTGCAAAACAAGCCGGTGCAAAGATACTTGAACTTGTCCAAAACGACATAAAGCCACGAGACATTATGACAGAAAAAGCGTTCCACAACGCAGAAACGGTCGACATGGCGCTTGGTTGTTCGACAAACACAATGCTTCATCTTCCGGCAATCGCCCATGAATGTGGGATAAAATTAAGCCTTGACGAGTCTAACAACATCTCGCAAAACACTCCGAACCTTTGCCACCTAGCCCCTGCCGGCGAAACGTTTATGGAGGATCTAGACCGCGCCGGTGGCGTGTACGCGGTTATGGCTGAACTTTGCAAAAAAGAGCTTTTACACACCGATATAATTACCTGTACGGGAAAAACGGTTAAAGAGAACCTAGACGGCGTTTTAAACCTTAACAAAGAGGTTGTTCGCCCAATTGAAAACCCATATTCAATAAATGGCGGAATAGCGGTTTTAAAAGGTAACCTTGCGCCGAACGGGTGTGTCGTTAAACAGTCTGCTGTATCACAAGAGATGATGCAACACAAAGGTCCTGCGCGCGTGTTTGATTGTGAAGAGGATGCAATTTCCGCAATATATGGCGGGAAGATACAAAAAGGCGACGTCATAGTTATTCGATACGAAGGGCCAAAAGGCGGCCCCGGTATGCGCGAGATGTTAAACCCAACTTCCGCAATAGCCGGAATGGGGCTTGATAAAGATGTTGCACTTATAACGGACGGGCGTTTCTCGGGCGCGACACGTGGCGCGTCGATTGGACACGTTTCTCCCGAAGCCGCTGCCGGCGGTAACATTGCTTTTGTTCAAGAAGGCGATATTATCTCGATTGATATAAAAAACCACAGTATAAATATAGAGGTTTCGGACGAGATCTTGGCAGAACGTCAAAAAGCTTGGGTTTGCCCTGAGTCTAGAATTAAGACGGGGTATCTTGCGAGATACGCGAAACTTGTGACGTCGGCGGACAGGGGAGCTGTGCTTGAATAGCTTTTAAACTTAAAACAAAATTAAATTGCTTGTAAGATGAAACGTTTTGCAGGCAATTTTGTTTTTTTGTTTGATTTTATCGACTTGTTGTTGATGTAATTTGTAAAATAATATATAATAGATACGGCTTAATTTGCAATTTAATGATTGGCGGTTAATTTTAAAGATGTTGCTCAAAAAGGGATTGTTAGATATAAAAAAATATATAGCGGACTATAGCGAAAACAAAAAACAAACTGTTTCGGGATTTAACGGTGTCGAAAAGTTTTTGTTTAACGCGTTTCATCTTTTGCTTTCGCTTTATATAACGCTAACCCAGTTTTCTCTGGTTATCTTTGATTTAATACCGCATGTGTTGCTTGCGATTTTAAGCTTGTTTTTGTTTTTTGCTGTATACATTGGGCTTTTTTATCTTTGTGACTTAATTGGGAAAATTTCAGTTTATTATACACCTGAAAGAAAAAAATTCGATTTCAAGTTTGCTTTAGTTATCTTTGTTGTTGTCGAGGCTGTAGTTTTGCTTGTGTTTTTATCGGAATTTCCGGGAACTACAAACACAGATTTAGAGTCACAATGGAAACAGGTTCAAACGCTAGAAATGGACGATTGGCACCCCGCTATACATACCATGACGATGTTACTTATAACGACGGTGGTCGACAGCTATTCTGCGGTTATCTTTACCCAATTTGTACTTTTTGGGGTTGGAGTTTCGTATCTTTTAGCAACACTTGAAGTGTGGGGAATATCGAGAAAAATTCTTTATGTCATTTTGGCATTAACCGTTATCAATCAAAACAACCATGTGATTTTGACGATTGCGCTAAAGGACACCGCGCTGTCGCTGACGTTGCTGTTTTTGGCAACGCATTTAATAAACATATATCTAAGCGAGGGCGAATGGCTAAAACGAAAGCTTAACATATTTGGGTTTAGTTTGTTGCTTGCATATGCAACACTCGTTCGCCATAACGCGTTGTTGTTTACCTTTTCGGCGTTAGTTGTGCTTCTAATTATGTTTGTAAAGCAACGAAAACAGGTTATCTGTTGCGTTGTGATAACGCTCGCATTGATAGGTTTAGTGCGTGGGCCTTTATATTCTGCTTTTGAAGTTAAAACACTGGAACATCAAACGAGTTCCGAAATTATAGGGCTTCCGATGACGGTTTTGGGCGACATCATGGTAACAAACGCAAACGCCCTTTCGCCCGAGGCAAAGGAGTTTTTAAACCTTGCAACAAGCGACCAAGGTTGGATAGACCTTTATGAAAAGGGCTCATTCAACTCGATAAAGTTTAGCAACGAAGTGGTTCAAGCTTGGCTTTATACCGACGCTTTAGACATAACCCGCATGGCGGCTCAAAGTAGCCTTAACGCGACGACTATTGCGGCAAACGCAGCAATAGAGCTTACTGACATGGTGTGGAAAACGACAGACGTTCCGGAGGGTCGGTTAACTTTCGATACGTTTTCCAAAAGTCACGAGATAGTAACATCACACGCGAAGTTGCCCGAAGCAGTTGGCTTGACCGCCCAAAATTTATATAGCGCATTGTTTGCGTTTATACCTAACTTTGTTCAAGAGGCTTTGTCTTTTGTAGGAACTCACTTTCTTTTGATTATGGTTTTTGGTTTTTTCGCTTGCAAACAAAAGGGAATGAAAGCATTGATTCTTGTGCTTCCTGTTATTTTGTATAACATCGGAACGATGGCTGTGCTTTGCGGAAACGACTATCGTTTTTTCCATTTTAACATTTTACTGTCTGCTCCGTTTATCGTTGTTTTTTTGGCAAAACAAAAGAGACAATAAATGTCTTGGCAACATCAAAGAGTTACAGAATAGAATTAGCAATATATCTGTATAACACAGTAGTTTAACACAGGACAACTTCAAAAAAATTGAAGTTGTCCTGTGTTCAGGGCGTCAAAAAAGGTACACACTCAAAAATGTTGCACAAACTCGCAATAGAGCGGTAGGGAGCGACGCCCTCGTCGCTCCGCAAGTTTCCCGTGACTATCGAGGCATCACAAAGCAGCAAGAGCAGAACTGTTTCCCTGCGGTTTGGTTTGGCGATGAGGACGGAGCGACGAGGGCGTCGCTCCCTACAGACCACCCATTATGTTTGTTCAAACGGTATACAACCGTTTTTTTGACGAAGCACAATTTTGTGATAGGGGTTTTTCAACAGTCTGAACACAGGACAACTTCTAAAAAATTGAAGTTGTCCTGTGTTTTGTGGTCGGTTCTTTTAGTTGTCAATTCTTAATTTTAAACGACGATAATTCTATTTTAGACGATTAGGCGTTGTACTTGTATGAACATTTAAACCTCTCAAATTTTTCAATAATATGTGAATTTATACAAAAACATCGTTAGTTTGCACAAACAACGATGTTGCTCTTTGTCATGTTAAATGAAATTTGGAAAAGGTATTGCAATTTTTTAATTCAAGGTGTAATATAATGAAAAAGTTCGGAAACGTTTCCGGCATCGTTACCGAAACCGTTTCCATAAAAAATTGTCATGTAAAATTACAACAAAAGGCACGCCACAACCATTGACAATCGACATTAACCATAACTAAAAAGTATCGGGAGGGGTGTGTTTGTTTTGACAATAAAAGATATTGCCAGAATATCCGGTTGTGCTGTGTCAACCGTGTCTCGGGCTCTTAATGACCATCCCGATGTGTCGGCAGAAACAAAACAGAGAATTAACGAGATAGTCGAACAAACGGGTTTTGTTCCAAACAGCAACGCAAGACATCTGAAAGTTAGGCAAAGTCGAAATGTTTCGATAATTGTAAAAGGCGCATTTAACCTATTTTTTGCGGGTGTGCTTGAGAGAATGCAGTTTGATTTTACGGCGGCAGGGTATAACACACTTGTCCATTATCTCCACGAAGACGACGACGAAGTCTTGGTGTGTAAACAGCTTCAACGAGAAAACAAACCGCTTGGATTTTTGTTTTTGGGCGGTAACATAGATAGCTTTCGTGAGCAATTTAAAACGATAAATGTGCCAAGCGTCCTTGCGACCACCGTTTGTGCGGAACTTGGGTTTGAAAACCTTACGTGTGTCGGGATAGACGACACGGCGGCAGGGGGCAAGGCTTGCGAATATCTTGTGCAAAAGGGACATAAAAACATAGCGGTAATTGGCGGAAAAACCGAGAGTTCTTATATTAGTGCACAAAGATACGACGGATTTTGCGAAGCATATCAATTAAACTTTAACGTGCCACATTCAAAAGAACTATACGAAAAATGCCGTTTTAGTACCCAAGATGGATATAATTCGATGAAAAAACTTTTGGAAAGCGACAAAGTTTTCAGTTCGGTTTTTTGTATGTCCGACGTTATAGCAATAGGCGCGATAAGGGCGGCTCTTGACAAAGGGCTTAAAGTTCCACACGATCTGTCGATTATCGGTTTCGACGGAATCGAGTTTGGACAATATTTTGAACCAAGGCTTACGACTATTAGACAACCACAACAGCTCATAGCAAAACACAGCGTAAAATCCCTTATACGGTGTATAGAAAAAAACAAAAAAGAAAGCGACGTTGTTTTGGACTGTGAACTTATCGAAGGGGACAGCGTAGCGGTTAATAATTCGTAATTCGTAATTCGTAATTCGTAATTCGTAATTTCGGAGCACCTTACGGTGCTATTTAAATACATGTTTTTTAATCTTCTCGTCGATTTGTGATTAGGTTCTAGTGGCAAAGCAAGCAAAGCTTTCCTCCCCTACGACATTTTTAAAATAAACTATTCAAAATATCGCCCGAAAGGGCGAACCTTAACTCCTAACTCCTAACTCCTAACTCCTAACTTCACATTAAAAAAAGATATCCCCCGGAACGACCGGTTGATATATAAAAACAAATTTTTGGAGGAAAAACAAAAATGAAAAAACTACTCGCGATTTTATTAACACTCGTTTTGGTTTTTAGCTTTGTTGCTTGTAGCACACCTGCTGCAACACCGGACGAAGGAACATCTTCGGAAGAAGGCACAGCGACTGAACCTATGGCGGACGGAAGTGTATACTTCCTTAACTTTAAACCCGAGCAAGATGAGCAATGGCAAGCTGTAGCTGCTCAATACACAGAAGAAACAGGCGTTCCTGTAACCGTTGTTACAGCGGCTTCAGGCGAATACGAAACAACTCTTATGGCGGAGATGGGCAAAAGCGAAGCTCCGACTTTGTTCCAAGTTAACGGACCTGTTGGAATGGCAAGCTGGAAAGACTATGCTTACGACCTTTCGGGATCGGAAGTTTACGCGGAACTCACTTCGGACGACTTCACGCTTAAAGATGGCGACGCAGTTCTCGGAATTGCTTATCTTATCGAAACATACGGAATTATCTACAACAAAGCTTTGCTAGAACAAGCCGGTTATACAGCAGACGACATAACCGATTTTGATAGCTTCAAAGCTGTTGTTGAAGACATTCAAGCAAGAGCAGGCGAACTTGGCATTGGCGGTGCATTCACCTCTGCCGGTATGGATCCTAGCTCTGACTGGAGATTTAAAACCCACCTTGCTAACCTTCCTATCTACTATGAATATGAAGACGACGGCATCGGAAGCACAGACGCTATCAAAGGTACATACCTTGAAAACTACCAAGCTATTTGGGATCTTTACATCAACAACTCTGCGGCAGCTCCCGAAGAACTTAGCACAAAAACAGGTAACGACGCGGTTGCGGAATTTGCAAACGGCGAAGCAGTTTTCTATCAAAACGGAACATGGGCATATAACGACGTAAGCTCGTTGGGCGACGAAAACTTAGGAATGCTTCCTATCTATATCGGTGCTGAAGGCGAAGAAAACCAAGGACTTTGCACAGGCACAGAAAACTTCTGGGTTGTTAACAACGCAGCGGCTGAAGAAGACATTCAAGCAACGCTTGATTTCATGGCTTGGATGGTTACAAGCGACACAGGTAAAAACGCAATGGCTAACGAAATGGGATTTGTTTGCCCGTTCAATGGCTTCGCTCCCGATTACCTACCTTCTAACCCACTTGTAACAGCAGCTGACGATTACATCGCAGCAGGCAAAACAAGCGTTAAATGGTGCTTCCCCTCTATGCCGAGTGAAGAATGGAAAAACGGCGTTGGAACAGCACTAACAGCATATGCAGGCGGCACAGGCGACTGGGCCGGAGTTGAATCGGCTTTCGTAGACGGTTGGGCTTCTGAATACGCTCTTGCAAACGGTTAATCAATAGTTTAAATCTTAAAAAAGGGGTGCGCCTCAACAGGCGTACCCCTTTTAACAAAAAGTAATAGTATCCGTTTTAATAATAAAAAAACAAGGAGAATAAAGTCTTATGGAAAAATCATTGAAAAAATGGTTTCCGCTATTTGTCTTGCCCACCCTACTGGCGTTTATCATCGGCTTCGTCGCTCCGTTTGTGCATGGGCTTTATTTATCTTTCCACCAGTTTATAACGATAAACCGAACAACTTTCGTGGGGTTTGAAAACTATGTAAAAGCGTTAAGCGACCCCGAATTTTTATATTCGTTTTGGTTTACGGCGGCGGTAGCCATAGTTTCAACGCTAACAATAAACATCTTGGCGTTTACGGTCGCTCTCGCTTTGACGAGAGGGATAAGAGGAACAAACACATTCAGAACGATATTTTTTATGCCGAACCTAATCGGCGGAATTATCCTGGGCTATATCTGGCAGATAATCATAAACGGCGCGTTGTCAATTCTCGAACAACCGCTTTTGGCGCTTAACACCTCCGCCGGATATTGGGGAATTATCATTTTGATGCTTTGGCAACAGGTAGGTTACATGATGATAATCTATGTTGCGGGTTTGCAAAATGTTTCAAAAGACCTTTTAGAAGCTTCGCAGATAGACGGAGCGGGAATATGGAAAACACTTTTTAAAATAAAAATACCGATGGTTATGCCGTCGATAACTATATGCACATTTTTGACGTTGTCAAATGCGTTTAAATTGTTCGACCAAAACCTTTCGTTAACGTCGGGCGAACCGGGAAGCACAACCGAAATGTTGGCGCTTAACATATACAAAACATTCTACGCGCGAAGCGGGCCGCAATGGAAAGGAATTGGACAGGCAAAAGCTGTTTTATTCTTTATCTTGGTGGTAGTTATTGCGGTTATCCAACTAAGGGCAACAAGGTCTCGGGAGGTTCAACAATAATGACAAAAACAAAATCAAAGTTTAACACTATTTTAACTGTTGCGTTTGGGATTTTTTCCGTTATTCATATCTATCCCATAATAATGATATTATCAAACTCGTTTAAAGAGGAGCGTTCAATAACAACGAGCACGGCGTTTGATTTCCCAACAACCGAAACTTTTGCGGGGTTCACAAACTATATAACCGCTTTAACAACACAAGGTTTTTTACAAAGCTTTTTCTACAGTTTGTTTATAACCGTTTCAAGTGTCGCGTTAATAATTGTGTGTTGTTCGATGTGTGCTTGGTTTATAACTAGGGTCAAATCTAAGTTCTCAACCACAATGTACATGGTTTGTGTTTTTAGTATGGTTGTTCCGTTTCAAATGGTCATGTTTTCGCTTTCCCAGATAGCGGACAGACTAAAGTTAAACACACCGTACAACATAGCTATTATCTACCTTGGGTTTGGCGCGGGTCTTGCGGTGTTTATGTTTTGCGGATTTGTTAAAGGCATACCGCTAGAAATCGAAGAAGCCGCAACTATTGACGGTTGCAACGCACTTCAAACGTTTTTTAACGTCGTGTTCCCGATACTTAAACCGACTACGATATCGGTTGCAATTCTCCAAGCTATGTGGGTCTGGAACGACTACTTGTTGCCCACGCTTGTTCTTGATATTAAAGAATACAGAACTATCCCGATGCTTATACAATATTTCAGAGGAAGTTACGGCCGAGTCGAGATGGGGCCTATGATGGCGTCGATTACGTTAACGATAATACCGATAATCGTGTTCTATCTCTTTAGCCAAAAGTATATCATCGAAGGCGTTGTAGCAGGGGCGGTGAAAGGATAGTGCGAGCTTGTGGTATATTGATGCCCGTTTCGAGCCTACCCTCGAATTACGGCATAGGAAGCCTTGGCAAAGCCGCGTATGAGTTTGTTGATTTCCTAAAACATTCAAAACAAACCTATTGGCAGATTCTCCCCATTGGGCCTACGGGATATGGCGACAGCCCGTATCAAAGTTTTTCGGCGTATGCGTGCAACCCGTATTTTATCGACCTTGACACATTAAAAGAACAACAGCTTATAACACAACAAGAGATAGACCTGTATGATTTCGGCGACAACAAAGTTTCGATTGATTATTATAAGCTGTACATAAATCGCAACAAAATATTAAAAACAGCATGTGAAAGATTTGATAAAAACAATAATGATTATCAGAAATTTCTCTCCTTAAATAGTGATTGGCTAGACGATTATGGGCTTTTTATGTCGTTAAAAGGCGAGAGAAACATGGTGTCGTTTACCGAATGGGAAGAGCCTATCTTAAAACGCGAACAACATGCGCTTGAAAGCGCAAAACAACGCCTTGCGGGCGAGATAGAGTTTTATAAAGTCGTTCAGTATCTTTTTTTTGACCAATGGATGAAACTTAAAAGATATGCCAACGAAAGAGGAATTTCGATTATAGGGGACATTCCTATATACGTTTCGCCCGACAGTTCGGATCTTTGGGCAAACAGCGTTCTTTTTCAGGTTGACCAAAACGGCAAGATGTCAGAGGTTGCCGGATGCCCGCCCGACGCTTTTACGAGCGACGGACAACTTTGGGGAAACCCACTTTACAACTGGGAATACCATGCTTTTGAAAACTATAACTGGTGGATTAAACGTATTCGTCATGCGCTTACGGTATACGATGTCGTAAGGATAGACCATTTTAGAGGGTTCGAGGGATACTACGCGATACCTGCCGCCGACGAAAACGCAAAAAACGGTAGATGGCGAGAAGGTCCCGGGAAAAAGTTTATTGACGAGGTTAAAAATGCCATTCAAGACCCCAAGATAATTGCGGAGGATCTCGGTTTTTTAACCGAAGGGGTATACGAACTTTTGGAACACAGCGGCTTTCCGGGCATGAAAGTTTTACAGTTTGCGTTTGATTCGAGGGAAGAAAGCGACTATCTGCCGTATAACTACACACGAAACAGCGTGGTTTATACCGGAACCCACGACAATACGACGACGGCGGACTGGGAAACGTCTGCGCCGGAACATGATGCCTTGTTTTGTAAAAGATATCTTAACATAAAACAAAGCGATAATTTTACACGCGAGTGTATACGCGCCGCTATGGGAAGCGTGTCCGACACCTGTATAATTCCAATGGCGGATTGGTTGGGGCTTGGTAGACAAGCAAGAATAAACACACCGTCTACGCTTGGGGGCAATTGGGTTTGGCGAGCAAAGCAACTTGACATAACCGACAGCCTTGCCGGCGAGATAGCGGAAATGACAAGAATGTACGGCAGAGTGACATACTAAAAACCAACAAAAACTACAAAAAACGTAGCAACCACAATAATGTGAGCTGCTACGTTTTTCTTTTTGACGGCTGATAATTGGTTGTTGCTAAAGTTTTCCGGCGTTTGCCCTCTCAAGCCAGATATGGGCAAAATCGAGCGCGCCGTAAAGACCAACCTTGTCGCTTTCTTTGATTATCCTGTCGCGTCCGTTAAGACTTTGGTCGTTCGATATAAGTTGCATGTGGATCTTTCCGGCAACCTGTTCGCCCGCAACGTCGTCAAACGAAAGTATCTGCATAAATACGATATAACTGTCGGTTGGGTTTCCGTAATAGATATCGCTTTTGCAACGTACCAACGCGCGACCTTTGTACATAAGGTTTTCGGTTTTATTCTCTGCCATTTAGGTCTTCCTTTCAAAAAGGTTTTAGTGGTTGAGGAAATAGTTGACAAGCGCTTGTAAAATGTCGTCTCTGTCATAGCGACGCATTAGCGCCCGTGCGTTTCGATGTGTTGTTATATATGTCGGGTCTTCCGAAAGGATGTAACCTACTATTTGGTTGGTTGGGTTGTATCCTTTTTCCGAAAGAGCAACATAAACTTCTCTTAAGATATCTTTTATGTCTTGCTCTTTGTTTTGGGCAATCGAAAAAGCAATTGTAGGTTCGTTCATTTTATTTCACTCCTCATACTATTTGGTACAATAATTTAAACTTAATAACAATTGATACAAGGTTAATAATACACTAAATCAAACAAAACTTCAAGTTTTTGTTTTTGTGGGAGTGAACAATCGTTTTAATTTGTTTTTCTATATCAAAACTGTTTAACCAAATCTCTTTTGTGTATCATTTAACTTCTTAAAACAACGTCGATAGTTTTGAGTTTTTCAAGACAAGAGGCAACCATTGAGTCAACCTCTACATCGGTCAACGTTTTTGTTCTGTCGCGAAGAACAAGGTTGTAAGCGAGGCTTCTTTTGTTTTCGCCGATACCATCGCCCGTGTATATGTCGAAAAGTTTTATAGTTTCAAGATATTCTCCACATACCGATTTAACTATCTTTTCAATCTCGGCGCTCGGCGTGTCTATGTCACAAACCAAAGCGAGGTCGCGCGTTGTTGCGGGGAATTTCGGAAGATGTTTGTATTTGTTTTCGGGATTTCTAAGTTCAAACAATTTTGCAACATTAATTTGCGCTATAACCGAATGTGGAGCGGCGTCAAAGTTTTTGATGACATCGGGGTGGATTTCGCCGATAGTTGCAACAGTTTCGCCGCCTACAACTATCGAAGCGGAACGCCCGGGATGATAGTATGGACAATCTTTAAGCGGAATATACTCCATGTCGTATATAAATGCACAGCCGAAAAGGGTATCGACAATTCCTTTAAGCTTAAAGAAATCCATGTCGCCGTAACCGCCGATTATAAAGTTTTTGGGCTCGTTCGGAAGGCTGTCGATGTCGTCGTTTGCTATATATTCGGTAGCCATCTCGAAGATGCCACAGTTTGCCGTCCTTGCGTTTTTGTTGCGCGAAAGTCCCTCAAGCATAGCCGGAAGAGCAGTCGTTCGCATGAGCGAGGTGTCTTCGCCAAACGGGTTACTTATGACAACGGCTTTTCTGAGTGTCGAGTTTTCCGGAACAAAAAGCAAATCGAGCATCTTGGGGCTCATAAACGAATATGTGTTAATTTCATAAAGACCACAGGCAACTGCGGTTGATATTAATTTTCTGTCAAAACGTTGTCTTTCGGTTGGCCGTGCGGCGGCTATTCCGTCCATAACGGTCGAGGGGATAACGTCAAATCCGTATATCCTCGCAACTTCTTCCGCAAGGTCGGCAACCCCTTCAACATCGGCACGGAACGACGGGGGAACAACGGTTTTTTGGTCGTCTGATACAGTGAATTCAAGGTTTTCAAGCGTTTTAATCATAAACTCTTTCGAGATATCTGTTCCAAGAAGAGCGTTTATTCTTTCGACGTCAAGGTTAATTGTCGGCATTGGGGTAATGTCGCCTTTTATGTCAACAAGTCCGCCGACAACGTCGCCTGCGTCTAGCATCTCGACAAGTTGAAGCGCACGCATAACCGCAGGAACTGTGCTTTCGGGGTCGAGTCCTTTTTCAAAGTGTCCCGAAGCGTCGGTGCGAAGCCCTAACATTTTGCTTGCTTTTCGTGTGGACGGACCGTCAAACATAGCCGATTCGATTATAACTTCGGTCGTGTCGTCATACGTTCCGCTGTACTCGCCACCCATAATTCCGGCGATACCGATTGATTTTTCTGGGTCGGCGATAACGGTCATGTCGCTTGTAAGCGTTCTTTTTACTCCATCAAGCGTTTCGAGAACCTCGCCGTCTTTTGCCTTTCTAACTATTATATGTCCGTCTTTGATGTTTTTTAGGTCGAAAGCATGCATAGGTTGGTTGTATTCGTACATGACAAAGTTTGTTATATCAACTATGTTGTTGACGGGGCGCATTCCTATTTGGCGTATCCATCTTCTAAGCCATTCGGGGGAAGGGCCGACGCGAACGTTTTTGACAACCGCGCCGGTATATCTAAGACAGGTATCGGGTGTTTCGTTGGTAACTTTAAGCATAGTGTTGATATCGCCTACAGTCTTTTTAACTGTCGGTTCCGGAAGGTTGAATTTTTTCTCAAAAGAAGCCGCAACCTCTCGCGCAATTCCGGCAGCACAAAGACAGTCGGGGCGGTTGCTTGTTATGTCAAAATCTATTATAGTTTCGTCAAGTCCTAAAAGCTCCATAACGTCAACGCCGATTTCGGTGTCTTTATTAAGAACCATTATTCCGTCTTCTATGCAATCGGGATAGTCCCTTTCGGTTAGGCCTAGTTCGCTTAAAGAACAAAGCATTCCCTCGCTTTTAACTCCGCGAAGCTCGCCCGTTACAATCTTTTTGCCCTCGATAATCGTTGCGCCGTCAAGAGCTACCGGTACCTTGTCGCCTTGTTTAAGGTTTTGAGCACCCGTGACTATCGTTAGTTTTTGAGGTTTAGCAACGTCAACCGTGCATATCCAAAGTTTGTCGCTGTCGCTATGTTTTTCTATCTTTTCAACAACACCGGTAACTATGTTTGAAAGCTCGGGGAATTCTTTTGAAAATCCTTCGACCATAGTTCCGGTCATCGTCATTCGCGCGGCAAACGTTTCGTTTGTAACGTCAATATCTGTGTAGTTTTTGATTAAACTTAAAGGTAGTTTCATATTTTTTAATTCTCCTTATCTTATTTTAAAACTGTGAAAGAAAACGCATGTCAGGATCGAACAAAAGACGAAGGTCGTCTATTCCATAGCGCATCATCGTCATGCGGTCGAGCCCCATTCCAAACGCAAATCCGGAATATTCGTCGGGGTCAATTCCACAGTCTCTAAGGACTTTGGGGTGGACCATTCCGCAACCTAAAATTTCGATGTATCCCTCGCCTTTACAAAGACGGCAACCACTTCCTTTACATACAAAGCAAGTCGCGTCCATCTCGGCGGAAGGTTCGGTAAAACGGAAATGGTGGGGACGAAAACGAACGCGACTTTCGTCGCCGTATAGTTTTTTAGCAAACACTTCAAGCGTTCCTTTAAGGTCGGTCATTCTTATGTTTTTGTCGACAACAAGGCCTTCGATTTGGTGAAAGATAGGGGAGTGGGTGGCGTCTACTGCGTCGGAACGATAGACCCTTCCCGGAACGATAACTCTTATCGGGGGTTTTTGGGAAAGCATCGTTCTCGCTTGCATTGGCGAGGTTTGCGTTCTTAAAACCACATTGTCATTGATGTAAAACGTGTCTTGGGTATCGCGCGCCGGGTGCCATTTCGGGATGTTTAAAAGCTCAAAGTTATATTTATCAAGCTCGACTTCGGGTCCTTCGACAACATCAAAGCCCATGCCCAAAAAGATCTCTTTAACTTCGTCCAATATCTGCATAATCGGGTGGCGTTTTCCAACGCTTGGAACAACGCCGGGAAGGGTTACGTCGAAACGTTCCGCTTTAAGAGCCGCTTCGGTTGCGGCTTTTTGAAGCGAGTTTTTTGTTGAAGCTATAAGTGCTTCGATTTCGGTTCTTGTCTCGTTGACGAGTTTACCCATGGCGGGTTTTTCTTCGACAGGAACAGAACCCATCTGTTTTAGAATTTCGGTTAACGTTCCTTTTTTACCGAGAACTTTAACACGAAGTTCTTCAACATCGGCAGGTTTTGCCGCCGTTTGCAAAGCGGATTTTGTTTCTAACAAAATCTGTTCTAATTTATCTTTCATCAAGATATCCTCCTAAAATATAATATAAAATAATAAAAACTTCGTCCTAAAATAATTTTCAGGACGAAGCATAACACAACACTCCGCGGTACCACCCGCATTTTTGCAACAAAAAAGCAAACACTTTCTTTGCTTTGTAACGAAAGCAACTCGTTTTACTCTACTTTAAACTGTAAATAGTTTGTTCAAGCAAACCGCTAACGGGTGAACTTCAAAAAATCGTGGTTTCTTTGGTTTGCTTCCAGCCCAAGGCAAACCTCTCTATCGACGAAACTCGTATGTTTTCTACTTATCCCGATCAAGGCGTTTTTAATATTATCTCCGCATTTTGCGGAATCATTTGTAATATTATTTTACCAAACTATAAAAAAATGTTCAAGTCTTTTTATAAAGTTTGCAATAACGTACAATTTATTATATAATTTTAGTATGATAATTGGTATAGGAAACGACATAGTCGAGATAAAAAGGGTTGAACAAAGTCTTTTGAAAAACAAAAGGTTTAAGGACTTTTGTTTTTCGCAAAAAGAACAACAAGCTTTTTTGCAAAGAAAAGACGCGGCAAGCAAGTTTGCTTCTTGTTTTGCGGCGAAAGAGGCGTTTGGAAAAGCCCTTGGAACAGGCGTTAAAGGATTTAACTTTACGGATATTTCGGTATTACGAGACCAAAACGGAAAACCATATTTCGAGTTTTACGAAAACGCAAAAAACATTGTTGAAACTTTGGGAGTAAATGTTTTTATTGCGCTTTCCAACACAGATGAGTTAACCATTGCAACGGTAGTCATAGAAAAAATATAGAAAAATTACAGAAAGGGAAAATTAAATGGAACAAACAACATTTTATATCAAACTGTCTTCTATAGACGATATGAAAGAATTCGTCGAAATAACAACTGCATCGATGGGCGAATTTGATTTAATTTCAAAACCTTTTGTTTTGGATGGGAAATCGCTTATGGGACTTTTGTCGTTGCCTAAGGGAACGCCTATTTGCCTTGTCGCGAAAGATGCGGAAAAAGAAACGATTAAAAAACTTAGAAAATTTGAAAACAAAAACGACGAGGAGAGTTAAAAAAATTATGGAAAACAGATATATAGAACTTACGATAGAAAAACAAAAGAACATAGCGCTTATTGCGCATGATAATATGAAAAAAGAACTTCTCGAATGGTGTGAACATAACCGAGAGACGTTAAGCAAACATTTTCTTTGCGGAACCGGAACGACCGCAAGAATTATAGCGGAGCACACGGGGCTTCCTGTTAAGAGTTATAACAGTGGGCCTTTAGGGGGAGACCAACAGATAGGCGCAAAGATAGTTGAGGGAAGAATAGATTTTATAATTTTCTTTTCCGATCCCTTAACCGCTCAACCACACGATCCCGACGTTAAAGCACTTTTGCGCATCGCACAAGTTTATGATATACCAATGGCAAGCAACCGCTCGACAGCAGATTTTCTTATAACCTCTACGCTTATGGATATGGAGTATACCCATAAAGTGCAGGATTTTAACATGATAGCCCAGTTAAGGGCAGGGGAGTTAGCACAGGGTTAATGGATTTAGTTCGTAATGCGTAATTCGTAATGCGTAATTCGGTTCGTCGGAACGACGAAGCTGCGCCACTTACGTGGCGGGGTTTTGAATAGTGTAAAATAGAAATATTTAACGGCGAGACTTTTTAAGTCTCGCCGTTTGTGCTGCTTGCTGTTAAACAGCTTAAACTATATCGTTTTAAGCTTGTTTTGATTACGGTTAACAATAAGTTGATATGCGCTAATTATAACTATAACCGAAACCCCGATAACGTCGGTCATCACGCTAGGATAGATAAGCATAAGCCCCGAACCAACACACACAAGCCTTACTAAAACGTTAAGGTTGCGGAACATATATCCTATCATACCGGCGGAGATAGCAAACATTCCGATAAACGCAGTAATCGTAACTTGAACAACCTCTATTGGTGTTGTGTTGATAAACAAAAGCGCGTTGTCAAAAGCGAAGATATACGGAATGACAAATGCCGCAATCGAAAGCATAGTGGCGTTGAGCGCCGTCTTCATCGGCTTTGAGCCGGCTATCGCCGAGCCCGCATACGCCGCAAGCGCAACGGGAGGGGTTATGTCTGCGACTATTCCGAAATAGAAAACAAACATGTTTGCCGCTATTATGTCCATGTTCATTCCGATAGTAAGTATCGGGGCACAAGTCGTCGCCATGATTAGATAGTTAGCGGTTGTCGGAACGCCCATGCCAAGTATGATACACGAAATCATCGTAAAGAAAAGCGCAATTATAAGGTTGTTTCCGGCAATTGCAACAATTCCCGAAATGAGGGTTTGCGCAAGTCCTGTCATAGTAACGACTCCGGCAATAATGCCCGCCATTCCACAAGCCGCCGCAACCGAAAGCGTTCCTTTTCCACCGTTTTCAAGGGCTGTGAAAAAGCCGTCGACTTTAAGCGGTTGTTCGCGGTTGAATATGCCGACAACTATCGCAACAAGCGTTGCGAAGATAGCGGAACGTGACATCGTGTAACCGTCTATAATCATATACACGAGTACCACTAACGGCAACAACAGATATAGGTTTTTAACGATAGTTTTAAATTTAGGTAGTTCCTCTTTCGGAACACCTTTAAGGTTTAGCTTTTTCGCTTTGAAGTGTACCATCAAGAACACGCCGGAAAAATATAAGAACGCCGGCAGTATTGCTTTTTGAATGATTGTTGCATACGGAACGTTGCAGATTTCAGCCATCAAAAACGCCGCCGCTCCCATTATCGGGGGCATAATCTGCCCACCCGTTGAAGCGGAAGCCTCGACTGCTCCGGCAAACTCTCCGGGATATCCTGTTTTTTTCATCATCGGAATAGTAACGCTTCCGGTTGTAACGGTGTTTCCGACCGAACTTCCCGAAACCATTCCGCAAAGTGCGCTTGAAATAACCGCAACTTTTGCGGGCCCGCCCGAGCTTGCGCCGGCTATTGAGTTTGCGCAAGATATGAAAAAGTTTGAAATCCCCGTCGTTTCAAGAAATGCGCCAAAGATTATGAACAGAACTATAAACGTTGAGGCGACTCCGATAGGAACACCGATAACTCCGGTTGTTGTGTAAAACAAGTTGTACACAATGCGCGAAAACGGAACACCGCTAATAAACGCATACGCTATCGCAACCGACGCAACAACGATTATCGGAAGCCCGGTAACCCGTCGGCAAGCCTCCGCAAGAACAACTATTCCAATTGCCCCAAGAACAACCTCAAGCGTGTCTATCCTTGTAGCTTTTTGGACGATATCTTGAAAAAATATCGCGTAATGAAAGAAACTGTACGAGCCAATGATGCCAAGAACCCAATCATACCATGGAATGTAGTTAACCTTTTGCACCCTGCCTTTCAACATGGGAAAGACTGCAAAAACAAGAATTATAACCATCCCCACGAAAATTGAACGGCGAACCTGTTCGCTTGAAGTCGAGTACAAGTTCATCAAAATCATGTAAACCGAAAACGCTATGAGCATAATCCTTATGGCGATTTTTGGTTTGCCTTTGTAGACACGAACGTTTGACTCACGGTCATACTTTTTCATAATGTCTGCAACGGCATTCTCCGCAGACTTTACTTCTTCAAGGTTTTGTTTCGTCGTCGTTTCCGTTTCGGGTTGTGCGACGCTGTCGATTGGCTTTTCCTCTGTTTTTTTATCCACTTTTAATCAACCACCTTTCTATATGTTTTTATTTTATCAGCTTTCGTACTCTATTACAATGCCCCTTTGTGGGAAACAAAGCTGTTTTAAACTTATTTGCTTGTCATCCAGTATTAATATATGGTCGTACACCGGACTAATATTATAAGCGAGATTTTCTATTTTTGTGTCGATATCGGTTATCGTCATAGATCCGTCTTCGCCCATAACTAATTTTTGGTTGCCGACAAGTTCGGTTTGAACACCAGCCCCGAACCCAAAATATTTTGTTTCAAAGATTTCGATTTGACCGTTAGTTATCCTATATCTGTCTTCAACCGGGGTTTTGTTGACAGAATGAATAAATGACACGGCGAACTGTTCGTCCTCTTTAAGGGCATACTGTGCGTATATCTCGCCATCGTCTCGATTTTTAATATAAAGGGTTCCGCCGTTATTTATTTCAAACAATACAAAGATTGCAACGGCAAGAGCCGTTGCAACCAAAAAGTATAAAAATTTGTTTTTTGTTATGGTTTTTCCTAACAAAGATTATAGTACTCCGGCTTCTTCGTAGTATTTTTGAGCACCGGCGTGGAAATCAACTGTTATACCTTGAACAGCCTCTTCAAGAACAAGTTCTTCAAATTTAGCGTGTCCTGTTTTAAGTGATTCTTGGTTTTCAAACATCGCTTTTGTGAATTCATAGATTGCTTCTTCGCTTACTGTTTCCGAAGCGATGATTGTTGCGCGAACGCTTAGAGTTTGAACGTCTTCGTCAACTCCGTTGTAGGTGCCGCCGGGGATAGTTGTTTTTGTGTAGAACGGATATTGTTCCATCAACATGTCTGCATGTTCATCGTCTATCTCAA
>CAYJJR010000032.1:0-21942 GCA_964370565.1 uncultured Oscillospiraceae bacterium
TGGTGCCGGTGGTCGGGGTCGAACCGACACGGTATCGCTACCACGGGATTTTGAGTCCCGCACGTCTGCCAATTCCATCACACCGGCTTATATAACATGCAACATCTATAGTATGCTTTAACAAAATTGATATTGCCTTAATATTATATATCAAAAGTTGATTTTTTGCAATACATTTAGAAAACTATTTTTTAAACTTCGGTAAAAAACGATTGAAGCAAAACAATCAAACCGTCCAATCGTTTCTACTCAAAACAAACTCGAACTTTATGTTACTGGTCGCTATCTTTTTCTTGTTTATCATTTTTATTTTTTTTTGGTTTTTGATTTAATCGTTGCAATTATGCCCTCGCCAAACGTCAAAAACTTTTGAACCGGAAAACTCCAAAGCAAGTTTAAAGCAGAGGACAAAACTTTTGAGAAGATTTCGTTGAAACTTAATATATCGACGAAAAGCGTTATACATCCCATCATAAACAAATAGCTCATCATGGCTGAGATGCTGTACGTTGCAAGCTGGCTTGTGACCGGCCTTGAGTAACTTTTGAAGTTCAAATATTTGTTAAGCATAAAATGCACTATTGTTGCAAATATCCAACTTATCGTCGTCGCAACTTGCGCCGTAACCGTGCTCGACATCGTCACGATAAGCGTAAATATCCCTATATCAACCGCGGCACACGTCGTTCCAATCATAACATATCGCGCAAACTGAAACGCGGTTTCCTCTTTCCAGCCAAGGAGATTTCCAAAAAACAACACGACTGCTTCGTATATTTTAACTATCCATTTTATCATTAACTTTATAATTCCTAAACTTAAAATTTTCCCATAACCATATCATTATACACCGAAACAAATATTTTTAAAAGATATTTTTACAATATTAACAGCATTACTATTATAGCCGTTTGGCTATTGAGGATATCTAAAAAATGTCGCTACCTCTTAAGCGGCTGAACCATGTCGCGCGTTGCCTGTTCGTTGATGTGGAGCGGGTCTAGGAAATGCTCGCGACTTACGCCGCATTTTTTGTGATCGTACGAGCCAATCAGTTGTATGCCGTTTTGTTCAAGCGACAAAAGATACTGTTCCGTTTCAAAGAACATCTGGAACGTTAAATCGTTGCTTTCAAATTCGCTGACAAGGTCGGGGTGATAGGGGGACAGATACAAAACAACCTCGACGCCGTTTTGCTCCATAGACTTTAAAAGCGCCTCGAAGATTAAAACGTTTACATCATAAAGCTGTTCATATCCTCCGACCTCAGACGATATCGTCGGAAGTCCTATGCGTACGCGTTCGTCTTTTTCCGATTGTGGGGCTTCGGTATAGTTGATAGGATAGCTGTAGCTTCCGTCGGGATGTATAACCGCGCGTTCGGGTTCGGCATAGTTTTGAGTCGAAATTACCTTGTTGGTTAGATACGACCCGTCAAAAAAACTTTTTATGTTTTGTTGGAAATATGCGAGCGTGTAAAGGGGGCTGTAGCTGTCGAGGCTGTTTATTTGCGGAACCGCTATCTCGGCTTGGACGTTGTTTGATAAAAACTTTTGATAGCTTTCGCCATACGCCAAGAGATATCTGTCGTCGTCTTTTCTTTGGTCGAAAAACCAGATATCTGTAACAAGGATAACCCTTTTCGGAAGATTTCCGCTGTCGAGATAGCTTTGCCAAAGCGACACAACGTCGCCTAAAACCGCGCCGGTCACACAGCTGTTTATCATGTCGTCGTCCGAAAGCGAGAGCATGTCGGACGATATCTGTATACCGCGCGACGAACCCAACACGACGGTGTCGACCGAGGAGTCGTTTTGCGTTACCGTTTTAAACGCAAGATCGCGGTCGTTGTAGTTGTTCGGAACGATTACGTTGTTGTCGTTTGAGAGAAGGTACATTATGTCGTTTGTTATCTCGTCCGACCGCAAGATGTTTGCCGAGTCAACTAAAACGTTGACCCCGATAAGCAACACAAAAAGCGACGACACAACTAATATTATTGAAGTTAAAAATTTTTTCATAAATTATATTCTCGAATTTTCTTTTTTTAAAACTGAAAGTATATAAACGAGCTGTCGCCAAAACGCCCGATTATTATTATCGCAAATATCATAAAATAATAACAAACCCATCTTGGAACGACGGACATTTTTTGCAACGGATAACAACGAAGCATGTCGGATTTTTGTTGTTTTGAAACTATGACGTCATATATAAACGTTATAACTAACGAAAGCAAAAGCAACAAAAGCGTTATCGGAACAAAGACGGCGGCGCCGGTTGTTTCGGAAGATATCGTGTTTTTGACTATCTCGAACATTCCTTCAAGAGAACCTAACGTCGAAAACGAAGAGATAACCTTTAAACTTTGTGTAACGTCTTGCGCGTTAAAAAAGATAAGAGAAAACGCGAAAAGCAAAAAAATCGTCAACGATTTAGAGAAGTTTCGTAAGCTATCCAGAAATTTGTTTTGTATCTTTATCGGGCGTTTGCGCCATTTATGGATAAGTTCCTCCGCTATGCGGAAAACTCCGTTGAGCGCGCCCCATATGATAAAGGTATACCCCGCTCCGTGCCAAAGTCCGCTTATTAAAAATACAATTAATATGTTTATCAAAAAAGCGGGTTTTGCCGTGTCTAGGTTTTTTCGGTTAAACGTTTTGTTTGCCCAATTAGACCACACAAGCGGAATAAAAACATAATCTTGAAGCCACGACGTAAGCGAGATGTGCCACTTTGACCAAAAGGTAGAGAAGTTTCGCGAAAGATACGGCGACTCGAAGTTTTCAGAAAGCTTAAAACCTAACATCTTTCCCGAACCAATAGCCATGTCGGAATATGACGAAAAGTCAACATAAAGCGCAATCGCATATACTATCATAACAGCAAAATACCCCGAACCGTTCATGCTTTCGGGGGCGGCATAGCAGGAACTAACAAACAACAAAAGCCAATCCGCAACGACGACTTTTTTAAAAAGCCCTATCAAAAAGCGTTGCGCGCCTAGCCAAAGGTTTTGAAAATTATATTTTTGTATCTCGTTATATTGTGGAAGCATAACCGAAGCTCTCGCAATAGGACCCGAAAAAAGGGCGGGGAAAAACGACGCAAAAAGCGCGTAGGTAACGAGATTTTTTTCGGGTTTTTTCTTTTTGTTGTAGACGTCTATTTGATATCCGAGAGTTTGGAACGTATAAAAACTTATGCCAAGCGGAGCTATTAAATCTTTGAAACTTACTATCGGAACAACAAGCGAAACCGCCTCGGCAAAAAAGTTATAGTATTTAAACACAAACAAAACCGAAAGATTTAATATTATCGAGATAACGTTTATCGCAAGCCTTTTTTTGGGGTTTTGTTGCTTGTCGATTAACAACGACGAAAAATAAGTTAACAAAAGAGAAAATACCAAAAACAAAACAAGGCCTTTTGCCGCTGTGTAGTAAAACACAAAACAGCAAACAACCAAAAACAAATTTTTAAGCAAAAGTTTTTTTGGTATTAAATAATATATTAATGTTGCTATGCTTATAAAAGCGATATATTCAATCGAGATGAATGACATAAAGTTATATCCTTAAAACATTTAACTTTTAAAAATGCTACCGAAAACGCTACCGAAACGTTAGCGTTTAAATTTTTTTTAACTCAATCTATCAAAAACACGCTATCCCTTGAGAGATTCAATGTATCTCAAAAACAGATACACAACCGAAAGAAACGCCACGATACATATCGCTTGAAGCGTTATTGAAAGCGTAGGTGGAAAAAAGTCGATAGTTGAAAACAGAATAAAAAGATATCCTATGATAACAACGCAAACAATTGAAATAACAGAAGCCGCGATAACCCTCGGGATATAAAGCTCGGCTTTTTTGTTTTTTCGTGAAAATCTCTTTGCCAAAACACACCTCTAAAAATCTTCGTTTTCAATGTTTATAAATTTGTCTATCCTTGTTTTGTGTCGTCCCGTTCCCTCGAACTCGGTGTTCAAGAAAATTTCGACAAGTTCGGTTGCAAGACCGGGTCCTATAACGCGTTCGCCCAGACACATAACGTTTGCGTCGTTGTGGAGTCTTGTGTATTTCGCGCTGAAATAATCGGAACAAACCGCCGCGCGAATACCGTTTATCTTGTTTGCGGCTATCGAAATCCCAATTCCCGTTCCACATATCAAGATAGCCTTTTCGGCTTGGTTGTTCAAAACCGCTTTGCAAGGCTCGATAGCCATGTCGGGATAGTCGCAACTTTTTGCCTCGTGACAACCATAGTCTTTATATTGAATATTTTTCTCGTCGAGATATTCTTTAATTTGTTGTTTAAGTGCAAAACCTCCGTGGTCGCTTCCAAGCGCTATCATAATAACATACTCCTTAAATTGGTTATTTTAACTTGCTTAAACTGCCGTTATTAATTTATTATTATACCATAAAAGTATAAGTTATTGTAAGCCTTTGAATAGCGATTTATATAATTTTTAAAATTTTTTACAACTATTTGTAAAAAAAGTTGTGTTATTCGTTTAACTGTGGTATAGTTACTTTATACACGAACAAAGTGTTGTGTTACGCATAAACAAAGTGTTGTGTTACGCACAAACAAAGTGTTGTGTTACGCATAAACGGAGGTTATTACAATGGATATAGCAGCAATGAGCATGAATTTATCTATGGGTGAGGTAATGCAAGAAGTAAGCATCGCCATGTTGAAAAAAACTATGGACACGGCAGAGGCAAACGCTTTAAGCTTAGTAAGCGAAATGATGCCGCCTTCCCGCCCGTTGCCCCCGACAGAGGGAAATTTTATCGACGTCATGGTTTAATAGATAAAAACTGAATATCGTAAAAAAAACACCGTAAAAGGTGTTTTTTTTAATGCACTATATCTTGCTAGTTTCTTTTCGGGATAACCTCAAGCCAATATTCGTCCGGGTCGGTTATAAAATAGATCCCCATCTTTTCGTTTTCAAAACAAATGCAACCCATCTCTTTGTGTTTTTGGTATGCCGCTTGATAATCTTCCGCAACAAACGCCAGATGAAACTCGCTTTCACCAAGGTCATACGCCTCGGGGTGGTCGCGAAGCCAGGTTAGTTCAAGCAAAAAGTCACTTTTGCCGTCGGTTAGATACACAATGATAAAACTTCCGTCGTCCGCTTCCTTTCTTCTTTGCTCTTTAAGCCCTAAAGCTTGGTCATAAAACGCCAGACTTTTTTCAAGATCTTTGACGTTAAAGTTGTAGTGGTTAAAGGTAAACATAAAAACCCTCCAATGCTTTTTAACAATAATAACATATCGAGTATCATATTAAAAGCAGATTTTTTATTGTCACAAGGTATTGCATCCGTTTTTTTAAGGCAACGTTGAAACGAGTGAAAATGCGGGACGGTAAGAGCTGCGCTCTGAGCTATGCTCTGAGCTATGCCTTGCCGTACGGATTGCTGATTTGTGGCAATGTCGAAACGACGAGCCATAATAAAAACCACAACGAAACAAAATTTTATTCAAAATTTCGCCACGAAGTGGCGCTCCACCACTCCTAACTCCTAACTCCTAACTCCTATCTCCCCGCTCTTCGCTGTCTTGGCCGCTTGTCTTTTTGCGCTTCTTAACCGCTTCGTTTAAGAGGTATTCGATCTGGCCGTTTATCGAGCGAAAATCATCTTCTGCCCAACGGTTAATCTCGTTCCAAAGCGAGGGCGAAAGCCTTAGAACTATCTGTTTTCTTTCGTTTTTATCAGCCATAGTAACTGTCCGTTAATATATGGTTCCGCTGTTTATAATCGGTTGGGTTTCTTTTGAACCGCAAAGCACTACAAGAAGATTTGAAACCATCTGGGCTTTTCTTTCTTCGTCAAGCGCGACTATCTCGTTTTCCGAAAGCTTGTTGAGCGCTAGTTCAACCATTCCAACCGCGCCTTCAACAATCTTTTGACGCGCCGCAATGATAGCGGAAGCTTGTTGGCGTTGGAGCATAGCCGCCGCAATCTCGGGGGCATATGCAAGGTGGGAAATTCTCGCTTCCAAAATTTCTATTCCGGCAAGCTCGACTTTTTCCCCAAGGTTCTCACAAAGTTCTTTTGAAACAAGTGTGCTAGACCCTCTTAAAGATTTTTCATCGCCGCCGTCCTCCGAGTCATCGTATGAATAAAGTCTCGCAACGTTTCTAATCGCCGCGTCGGTTTGGGTTGAAACATATGTCTTGTAGTTGTCTACCTCGAAAACCGCTTTCGTTGCGTTTTTAACGCGCCATATAACAACAACGCCAATCTCAATTGGATTTCCGTCTTTGTCGTTTACTTTTTGTTTTTCGTTATTAAGGGTAATTGACTTAAGCGAAACTTTTTTGCTTGTCAAAAGCGACGTTGCGCCAAGCGACGAGGTTTTGCCGGCGGCAATCATCTTTGCGTTTGCTTCGGATATAACCGCTTTTGCGTTGTCAACCGTTGGGTTTATCATGGTGCAAAACGGATTGATAAAGAAAAATCCGGGTTTTGCAATAGTTCCGTAGTAGTTACCGAACAGGACATAGACACCGGCTTGGTTTGGCTCGATAACCTTTAAGCCTCCAAGCAAAAATATGCAGACGACAAACGCAAGCGAGGGCAAAACAATCAATGCCGGCATGTTCCAAACTATAGCCATGACAAAAAGATACACGCTCGCAAGAATCAAAGCAATTGAAACGATTAATACAACCATTCCATTCACAGGGTTTAAGAGTTTCTCAGTAATATTTCCCGATTTGTTTTCCATTTTTTCAATTTCTCCTTAAATTAAGAATTGAGTTTATTAAACCGAAGCACGGCTTGGTTTGTGATATCATTATGATATCATTGTGATTGTCGGTTGTCAACAGTTGTATTGAAAATCTTGTTAAGAATTTTTTAATTTTCTTTAGAATGTAAACAAAGAAATATAAGAGATTAAAGATAAACAAAGAGTTGAAAAAGCAAAATTCTCGCCTTTTTAAAACGAATGGTTTAATTTCCCCACATTCCTCACACAAGCGCAATGCTTGGATATAATATAATCTTTTTCACAATTGTTAGTTTTGTGGATTTTGTTATAACATTCAAAGCAAAACTCAGCCATTCGACACCTCACATATTTATTCACCAACAATTGTTGGTATATGTTTAATGATATAGCTTTAAACTAGATGTTGTCAAGAACAATTGTAGGTGCGAACTATGGAAAATGTGAGAGAGATACTGGCAAATCGTTTAAAACAATGTCGAAAGCAAAAAGGACTAACCCAAGCGCAAGTTGCGATATATTCCGATATAACGGAAAAGGCTTATCAAAACTATGAGTTAATGACAAGAGAGCCAAAACTTGCGATATTAATTAAGATAGCCGAAACATATGACGTTTCGCTTGACTATCTTGTTGGCTTAACGGACAAGAAAGAGATTAATCGTTAAACTGTTTTTATTAATGTTTCAAAAAATCAAAAAGTCGCTGTGAACAAAATGAAGTTCACAGCGACGCGACAAGAGTGTTGTTATAAAAAATGCTAAAAAGAGAGGGCAAAACCGCAAAAGCCCAAAGCAAAGCGACGGCTTTTGCGAGAAAGGAGCTGTAACGAAATGGTGTGAGCGGCGACTTTTATAACTTTACAAAAAAGTCGCTGTGAACAAAATGAAGTTCACAGCGACGTGGGGTGGATAATGGGACTTGAACCCACGGCCCCCAGGGCCACAACCTGGTACTCTAACCAACTGAGCTATATCCACCAAATTTTTTTCAGATAATAAAAAAAGCCCGCCTAAAAAAGAATGGCGCGCCTGAAGAGACTCGAACTCCTGACCCACTGCTTAGAAGGCAGTTGCTCTATCCACCTGAGCTACAGGCGCCCGTCCTACCACACAACGACAAGATAGAAACATCACATCGTCTACTAGCGGTTATGGAGCGGGTGATGGGAATCGAACCCACGTATTCAGCTTGGAAGGCTGATGTTCTACCATTGAACTACACCCGCATAAATCATCTGACAGTGAGTTATTATATCAAAAAAACAACTATCTGTCAATACAAAAAACCAAAAATTCTAATATTTTTATCGTGTTTATCACGATTTGTCAACAAACCAAAGCGACAAATCAAGAATTTACCTTGAGTCAATCGCCTTGGTTATTTTTTTGACGTTAAAAAACTCTTAAAAAAACAGTCCGATAACCGGAAGTATAAGCGACGCCACAAGGGCGAAAACCAAAACCACGCTTATTACAATCGCAACGGTTTTTTTAAATCTTTCGTTTTGCATCTGGTAAAAACTCCTTAACAATAAAAATACCTATCTTTTAAAAATTAATCTTTAAAACACAACAGTTCTAACGTATCTAAGATTTTCTATTTTTGTCTACCTTTTACTTTAATGTCTTGTTTTTTTAAAGATTTTTCGACTATAACTATATTTGCGGAAAACAAAAACAACGTAATTGCCGAAAGTATGTCGGACACTATCAACGCCGAGTCAAGCACAAATATTTGGCTTATCGTAAACGCGAGCTCGGGTCCCGCAAGGCCGACGACCCAAACAAGACAAAACACAGAAGTAGAAATTAGCGCGGCGTAATCGCGAACGGAAAAGTTAAACGCCAAAAACCTCGAAAACTTTGCAAACCCCAATGCCAACGAAACAAGCGAAAAAAGCGCTATTATCTCGGCGGATTGGTGTTGATTAATCGATTTTCCGAGAAAACCGGAAAGCGCTCTTGAATAGAACCACAAAACTATCGACAAAGAAAAATACGAGTTAACCGCAAGCTCGCCTTTGCCACGCAAAAACCACAACGCCACGAGTATTAACCAAAACATCGCAACAAGTCCGCTTATCGCCGAAATCAAGTCTAACACAAGTTCAATAGCGATTGCGTAAACCGAAACGAAAACCGGTTGACTAAACGTCGATATTCCGGTTATAACCCTATATCCAATCGAGACGGAACTAGCGCCGATTAAAACGGCGGTAACCGTAAACAAGACCGGAAAAATTCCCAGATGAAAAGCTTTTATCGCGTCTTTTGAAAAAAACATCTCTTGTTCGGACAGGGTTTTGGTTTTTTTTCGATATTGTAAAAATATAATTATTGCAAAGCCGACACAGGCAAGATATGCCGCAAAATGAATAAAGTCGACGAGCAATGTGTTTATTCCCATTCCCGATATAAACAATACGTCGAGAAATCGCAACGAGAAAAAAAGCAAAGCAACCGATATTAAAAATAGAATGGGTGATTTTCTCAAAGTTTTCTGTCCTCAATCTCAATATATTCACGTTGTTCACCCAGATATTTATAAGCCGGGCGAATAATTCTGTTGCTGAAAAGTTTTTCTTCAACCCTATGCGCACACCAACCGCTTATACGCGAAACCGCAAAAAGCGGGGTAAAAAGTTCGGTTGGAAGCCCCATAGAACGATAGACAAGCCCCGAGTATAAATCGACGTTTGCACAGATGTCTTTGCCGCCTTTTTTGCGATTGAAAACCACGGGCGCAAGGCGTTCAACGGCGTGTGCTAACGTAAACAAGTCGTGCTGGCCGTTTTTGTCCGCTATCGCCCGAAGGTTTTCGCGAAGGATAACGGCTCTCGGGTCGCTTAACGTATAGACTGCGTGGCCGACGCCGTAGATAAGCCCGGTTTTGTCGTACGCTTGTTTGTCAACTATCTTTTCGAGATATCTTTCGATCTCGCTGTCGTCGTTGATGTTGGAAATGTTGTTTTTCATGTCGTCCAACATATCCATAACTTTGATGTTCGCTCCGCCGTGGCGAGGACCTTTAAGCGAACTTATGCCGGCAGCAATTGCGCTGTAGGTATCTGTTCCGGTCGAGGTTACTACCCTTGTTGTAAACGTGCTGTTGTTACCGCCGCCGTGGTCGGCGTGGAGCACAAGACAAAGATCGAGAAGTTTTGCTTCTTCGTGGGTAAACTCTTTGTTGGGGCGAATTGTGCGCAGTATGTTTTCCGCTATCGAAAGCTCCGGCTTTGTTTGGTGGAAATACATGCTCTTGTTATCATATGCCCAACGTTTAGATTGATACGCGTAAACCATTATCGTTGGCATACACGAAATAAGCGTAACGGCTTGGTGGAGCGCGTTTTCAAGAGAACCCTCTTCCGCCAGATTATCGTATGTGTAAAGTGCTAGGATTGAACTTGCCATCTTGTTCATTATGTCAGGGGAAGGACATTTCATTATCATGTCTTCGGCAAAACCGTCGGGAAGTTTGCGAAACTCGGCTATAAATTCGCGGAACATCGCGAGTTGTCCTTTTGTCGGAAGCGAACCGAACAAAAGAAGCCACGTTACCTCTTCAAACATAAACATGTCTTTTTGTTTGCCGTAGTCCACGATATCTTGGACGTTTATTCCGCGGTAGATAAGACTACCCTCAACCGGAACTTTCTGCTCCATAACGTTTTCGTCATATCCGACAACGTTACAGATACTTGTAAGCCCTGCAAGCACACCCGTTCCGTTTTTGTTCCTAAGTCCTCTTTTTACGTCATAGGTGCTGTAGTCTTTTTCCGAGATATAGTTATATTTTTTGAATTCATCACATAGATATTTAAAGTTCTCTCTATGCTGTGGGGTCATCGCCCTGTGCAAAACATCATCTCCCCTCAATATTTATATTAGCTGTAGCTTAAAATACAAGAAATACTACGTTTTTGCACAAACCGTACAAAATGGCGAACGAAGTTCGACAAGAAGTATTTCCAAGAGCTCCGCCGTAAGGCGGAGACTATATAAAGTATTATTTAAGATTATATAGAGATATATGTTTTTAGTCAATAGCAAAAGATATCAAAAAAGCTTGTTTTGTTGTTCTTTTCTAGGCGGTATAGTTTAAAAAAACGGGTGGTTTTTTTGTCAAAATATTTTAAGACGTTAAAACTCTTATACGAAACAAAATTTCACATTCAAGAAAGGTTGGATATAATTTTGAAAACAAAGATAAGAATTTCGGTGTTGGTGCTTTTTATCGCGGCTATGTTTGTTTCTCCTCTTTTGTCGCTTTTAGGTGGCGGGACATGGGCGGCTTCGTCAAATGTTACACAAAGCGACGAAGTTAAAATTATCCCCGATCAAAAACAATCCGCCATCCCTCAAGGAGAACCGATGCTGATTTTCGACGCCGCAACAAACACAGTCCTCGAGATGTCCGAGTTTGATTATGTCATAGGCGCGGTTATGTCGGAAATTCCGCTTTCATATAACGCCGAGGCTATCAAAGCACAAGCGGTTGCGACGCATACCTATGCGCTTTTTGTCAAGGCATATCAACAAAAAAGCCCAACCCCAGAGCTTTTGGGTGGCTATTTGTCGGTTAACACCGACACAAGAACGGGGTTTATGACGGAACAAAAAGGCAGAGAATTTTACGGAGACAGCTATGACGACCTGTATAAAAAACTTTTTGACAGCGTCACCGAGGTGTTTGGCAACGTCGTCACGTATGATAAACAAATAATAAGCGCGTGTTATTTTGCTATCTCGTCGGGGGCAACCGAAAACAGCGAAAACGTATTTTCGACGCCGCTTCCGTATCTTGTGACGGTTGATAGTTCGTGGGACGGAATGTCGGAACGGTTCACCGAAACAAAGATTTTGACCCCGTCCGATTTTAGCGCGTTGATGACACTTAATTTTCAAAATTTCGAGACATTCGGTTCTCCAAACGAATGGGTAGGCGAGCCGCAAAAGAGCCAGGCCGGAACCGTTTTGTCGCTTAACGTTTGCGGATTAGAGTACAGCGGGGTTGAAATACGGTCGGCGTTGTCGCTTCGTTCCGCCGCGTTTGACATAACCTATGACGACGAGCAAAATCTTTTTGAAATAGTTACAAAAGGCTATGGCCACAACGTTGGGTTAAGCCAGTTTGGCGCAAACATTATGGCGGGAAAGGGAAACAGCTACGACGAGATTTTAACCTATTACTACACCGGAACCGAAATCACAAAGATCTACTAGTTTTTCCACTTACCCTCTCAGTCACTTCGTGAAGTCTCTTGGCTCTCCCTAAAATGGCGATACTCGCCATAATGGAGAGACTGTCAATCTCGGATTGACTGAGAGGGTTATTTGCAAACCTTTGCTTGTCACAAGATATGCTAATTTTTTGTCGCCAACGTCTTTTTATACGTTATCAAAAGAAGAATTCCGGCAACCGTCGCCGACGTAGCGTCCGCTATCGGTTCGGCATAGTATACCCCCATAACGCCAAAGGCAGACGAAAGAATAAACGCGAGCGGTATCAAAAGTATGACTTTGCGAAGCAGTGCTACAAAAAGCGATATTCCCGCTTTGCCTAAACCTATGAACGTGCTTTGAGCCGTCATTTGAATTCCGAATATAGTCATGCCCGCAACAAAGATTGGGATAACCTGTTCAAGCAACGCGATAAGTTGCGCGTCGGTTGTAAACAATTTTGCAAAGAAAGAAGGGTTAAACATAGCAAACGTGCTTAAAACAAACGCCATTGTAAACGCCACAATAAAAGTATAGCGTATTGTTTTTTTAACCCTGTCAAAGTTACCGGCGCCATAGTTAAAACTTATTATCGGCTGGATACCGGTGGAAAATCCGCTTATAGGTACCATAATAAGTTGTATGACGCTTAAAAGAACCGTCATCGAACCGACATAAAGATCGCCGCCATAGCGTTGCAACAGGCTGTTAAAAACTATATAGATTGCGCTTTCGGTAACTTGCATAATAAAAGGCGAAACTCCAAGCGAAGAAATTCTTGCGATTATCTTGACGTTTGGAACGATGTTTTGTGTTTTGATTATGAGCGACGAACGTTTTGACACCAAAAACGAAAATACCCAAACGGCGCTTATCGCCTGGCTTATAATCGTTGCAAGCGCCGCGCCTTTTACACCCATGTCAAAGCCAAAGATAAATATGGGGTCGAGAATAATGTTTGTAACCGCGCCTATCAAGATAGACACCATAGCGGTCGTCGCCTTTCCTTGACAGGATATATAGCTGTTTAAGCCAAGGGAAATTTGGACAAAAACGGTCCCGACAAGGTATATGCTAAGATAGTCGTTTGCGTAAACAAACGTGTCGTCGCTTGCGCCAAAGGTATATAAAATCGGTTGTTTAAAAAGGAAAAACAAAGTTGTTAAAATTATCGAAAACGTAAATATAAGCACGACTGCGTTTCCTAGGATTTTTTCCGCTTTGTCTTTGTCTCCTTTGCCAAGTTCAATAGCCGCAAGCGGAGCACCGCCCATTCCGGCAAACGCACTGAACGCCGAAATTATCATAATCACGGGGAAGCACACGCCAAGGCCGGTGAGCGCAAGCGAACCTACGTCCTCTATACGTCCTATATAGATACGGTCAACTATGTTATAAAGCACGTTAATCAACTGCGCTACTATCATTGGGATTGAAAGTTTAACCATAAGTTTAGGTATACTTTCGACTCCAAGCTTTTTTTCCGAGGCTAACATATAATTTTTTATCTCCTAACGATTTATGTGAAAAATTTGTTTGTAAAAACGACTGTTAAAATAAACGACGTATCTTAATATACATTATTTAAATAGAAATTTCAAACGATTGTATAACATATCAAAAAAACATATTAGCGTTTGGCGGTGAATATACTTATATTAATCTACATTTATCAAAGGTTGGTAACATATGGAACAACAAGCAGCCAAAAAAAAACATATTGTTAACATCGAAAACAGAGCATATCTAAACTTCTCCGGAATAGACGATGTTGTTAACAGCGACAGCTCGGTTGTTGTGTGCAAAGTTTCCGGAATGCTTATGGTTATTCGAGGCGAAAGTTTAAAGATTAAACGGTTTGATACCAAAAACGGAGATCTTGTGGTGGACGGGATCTTTTCATCGCTTGAGTACCTTGAAAATAAACAACGAAACGCCGTCGGGTTTTTCGGGAAGCTGTTCGGATGACGGTTTTAAAGCCTGAATTCATAGCGTTTATAAATGACGGACTTTCTGCCGCCGGTCTTGGGGTTTGGCTTTCGCTTTGTTACCATATCTTCTCGCGTCTTGTTCCAACCAAAAAAGTCGTCGTCGGAACCGTTGCCTATTGTTTGTTTTTTTGTTTCGCCGGTGCCATCACGTTTTTTTTCATTATCGGGCGAACGTTTGCCGCCGAACCTCGTTGGTTTATACTTTTTGGTCTTTGCGTTGGAGCGGTTGCGTATTATTCAGCGTTGTCGCCGCTTGTTTCATTTTTTTTGCGAATAACGTTTCGCGCGTTAAGAAAATTTAAACGTGCCGTTTGTCGCGGTGGCGCGGCTGTGGTTTTTGGAATAAAATCAACCCTGTTAAAATTTAATGGTTATATTCAAGCGAAAAAAAATAAATACAAGAAAAACTTGAAAAACAAAAGAGATATAGTGTATAATCAACTTAAAACCGAGGAGCTTTTAAACGAGATTAAAGGGAGAACCAAAAGTGGCAAAGTTGTCGACAAAAAACAAAAGAAAAACAAAAGAAAAAAAGCAAGGTCGCCTGTCCAAAAAAACTAAGCTTTTCACGGCGATAACCGTCGTGCTTTCGCTTTCGCTTATCGCCTCGGTTATCTCGACCCAAGTTTCAATAGCGCGCGAAAACGAAATTCTTAACGATATAAATAAAGAGATTGCAAGCGAAAGCCTAATCAAAGACGAATACGAAAGATTAAGCCAAGAAAACAACGAGGACGAATATATGGAACGCGTAGCACGCGAAAAACTCGGTTATGCTTTACCGGACGAAACAGTTTTTGTTGATCTTCCGGGTTCCGAATGATTTTTTAATAATTAAACAAAAAAAACCGCCCTATCATGGGCGGTAAAAAGAATATAGAGGGAATGCGATTATTATTATATCGTGTTCCCTTTGTTTATTTTGTCTAAAAATGTCGAAAAATTTTAACCGATTATCCATTTAATATTTTTATTTTTAATGTTATAATATATAAACCATAACAAACGATAGACGATATATCATTTAAAAAATCGTTTAAATCGTTTGAATAATCAATGGGAGGTTATATCATGAACATTAAAACAGTTGGACGCAAGGTTAACCTCAAGGAGCATTTTCTTACGACTGTAGAAAAAAGGCTTGAGAAATTCGACAGATATTTTGACGCAGACGCGGAAGCAACCGTAACCGTGACGGTCGAAACAAATCGTCAGACAGTCGAGATAACGGTGAAAAACAAAGGTTTTATCTACCGTGCAGAACGTGCCGCCGAAGAGATGGAGGATGCTTTTGCTGATGCCGCGGATTCGATTGACAAACAAATCGTAAAACACAAATCAAAACTCGGTACAAGGATTAAGGCGCATGAGCCGGAACCTGTGCTTGAAACGGTCGACGAGTTTGTTGACGACGAATTCAGGATTGTAAAAGAAAAGAGGTTCGAGCTTAAACCCATGACGGTTGAAGAAGCTATTCTTCGTATGAACCTTTTAGGACACACGTTCTTTATCTTCCAAAATATAGACGGAGAAGTCTCGGTCGTATATAAACGTAAAGACGACGACTATGGTTTGCTAATACCAAACTAAAAAATAAAAGCTAAATATATAATTCTACATTTAAAACAACAGTTAATGTGAATATAGGGGACGGGTTCCCCGTCTCGAATCTTTAAAGACTTCGGAACGGCCCCGTTCCCTGTAATTATGTTTAATATAAAAAGATTAGGAGAAAAAATTGGAGTATAAAGCAGTTGCGACATGCATGTTTGGGCTTGAATCTATCGTGTCGTTTGAGGTTAAAAGACAAGGCGCAAAACAAGTAACGGTGACCGACGGACGGATAACGTTTTTGGCGGACGGCGAGACGCTTGCGAAGGTAAACGTAAACGTAAGGACGGCGGAAAGAGTTTTGATTATACTATCCGAATTTTCCGCAAAGACGTTTGACGAACTTTTCGATAACGTAAAAGCGATACCGTTTAAACATTACATAGAACAAACAGACGCTTTTCCCGTCAAGGGCTATTCGATGAACAGCGTTCTGTCAAGCGTACCCGCCTGTCAATCGATAATAAAAAAAGCGATAGTCGAACGCCTTAAAAGCGATTACAATTCGCCGTTTTTGACCGAAAAAAGCGGCATAACCAAAAAAATTCAATTTTCCATAGTGAAAGATCATTGCATCATAATGTTGGACACGTCGGGCGACGGTTTACACAAAAGAGGATATCGTCCGCTTTTAAATGTTGCTCCGATAAAAGAGACGCTTGGAGCGGGGATCTGTGATTTTGCGCGGGTGTTCCCCGAAAGCCGCGTTGTTGACCCGTTTTGCGGAAGCGGAACGCTTGTCATAGAAGCGGCGCTTCGTGCTTCCGGAACCGCGCCCGGTTTGACAAGAAAGTTTGCCGGCGAAAACTACGCTTTTTTGGGCAATGATGTTTTTGAAAAGGCGAAAACCGAAGCGCGCGCGGCGATTAAAAAAGATGTTGAATTTTGCGGAATGGGTTTTGACATAAACCCCGAAGCGGTTGAAGTTGCAAGAGAAAACGCAAAAAGGGCGGGGGTTTCCCACCTTGTTACGTTTGAAGTCGCCGACGCGTTAGATCTTAAGACGCAACCAAACGACATAATAATAACCAACCCTCCGTACGGCGAGCGACTTATGAGCGAGGACGAAGCGGAACTGTTGTACAAACGTTTTGCTCAAAATCTTGAGACGCAAAGTTACAAGGGCCTTTATCTAATAACAAATCATCCCGAGTTTGAAAAGATATTCGGAACAAAAGCAAACAAAAGACGAAAACTATATAACGGCATGATACCTTGCCAACTTTATATGTATTTCTAGTTTTTTCTGCAAATTTCTACAAATATCGGTTGACTAAAAGGCGGTTTGTGTGGTAGTGTTTACTAAAGAAAGGTGTTGAAAAAAGAGATGTTAAAAAAGTTTTTGTCAACGTTTAGTATTGTTTGTGCAACGTTGTTTATCGGGTTTTTTGTATATCCCGACCAAGTTGAAGCGAGCGGCGGCGTTATCCGCGTCGGATATATATCGGACAGCGGTTTTGTTTACGACCAAGATTCGTTTAATTATAAAGGTTACGGCTTCGACCTTTTAAAACAGATAGAATTAAACACCGACATGACGTTTGAGTTTGTTCCGATAAGCATGGACCAAGCCGAAAACCCCGACTTTAACGAGGTCGATGTTTTGGGTGGGTTTTTTGCCGTTGAGGAGCTTTTGACACACTACACGTTAGTAGAGCCTTCAATCGGCAACACAAGGTTAGCACTTGTTGCGAAAAATCGAGTGGACGACGGGGTTTATTTTAACGACCCCCAAAGCATAAACGGAAAGACGGTTGCGACGTACGAGCGAAGTATTGCGAACCAGGCGTTTGAAAACTATCTTGCAAATAACAACATCGCGGTTGAATACATAATAAGCGGCAGAGAAGGTTATATGTATGTCGAGGCGGACTATTACTTAACCGACATGCAAAACTACAACAACCAAAATCTGCTTTCGGTTTTAAGTCTTGACACATATCCCGTATATCTCATGGTTGACAGCGAAAACCCGGAACTTGCGGCAAGGCTTAGTTCTGCGATTAATTCGTTGATTTTTAACGACACGAATTATTTTTATGAACTTTACGAGAAATACGGATATCTTTCCCCCGAGACGGGCGGAAGCATCATCACTCGTGAACAAGAGGAACTTTTGCGTTCTAAAGTTTGGCGGGTTGGCTATTCCGAAAACAACGAGCCATACCAATATATCGGCGAGGACGGCGAAGCGGACGGAATTTCCGTAAGGTTGTTGCAAGACATGGCGACAAGACACGGGTTTGAAATCGAGTTCATTCCATACAACCCCAGCGAACAAAACCCCGACCCAAACGAATTTGACATAGTAATATCGTTAACCGGCGACCTTGAGTTTATGAAACAAAACTATACGTCGACGTTGCCGCTTGCCGAATATCCGATGATATTGTTTTCAAACGACAACGCTTTCAAAAGCGAGGGCGAGGGAACGGTTGGCATGATGGACTATCTGTCGTTTGACTACAACAAGTTCGACAAACAATATCCCGGGCTTGAAATAGTTAAATACACCGATTTTGAACAACTTTCAAAGGATAACGAAGCGGGGGTTGTTTCAAGCGCTATCTACTCGGAAAGTTATTTCGAGCTTAAAAGAAAACAAGACGAGGTTGCGTTCGACCAGTATACATACACGACGGAGTATATCTTGTTGTCCTCTATGTTTATCTCGAACAACCTGCCCGAAGAATTTACCTCTATCTTTAACAACCTAACCCACGAAACAGACGAACATACTTTACACATAATAAACGAACAAGAGATCGAGAAATACATCCCGGAATACACGCCACTCGAGCTTTTGCTTGAATATTGGTGGCTTATATCGATACTCATTGCGCTTATAGCAGCGGCGTTCGTGTTTGAGATTATGCGAGGGGCAAGCAAAAGGAAACAAGCGGTTTTGCACACCCTTAACACGGATAAACTAACCGGTTTAAAATCTATGCATCTGTTTAACGAACAAGCAAAAGTTTTGCTCGCCGAAGCGGACGTTAAAACCCACGAAGTTATATCAATAGACATAGATTATTTCAGAACGATTAACTCATATTCCGGAATGGAAAAGGGCGATATCATAATAAAAGACATGGCACAATCTTTAGTAGACGGATATGAAGGATTTCCGGTGCTTATCGGAAGAGTAACGGCGGAACAATTTGTTATTTTACACAAATGTTATGACGGCGAAGGAATCAAAAAGATTGCGGAGGAGAGAATTCTCCCAAGTATTCGAGAAACTATGGGCAAAAACTACAACGTCAGCCTTTCGGTTGGAACATATGTAATCGAAGACCCGAAAGAGCCGATAAACACGATAATCGACCGAGCAAACCTTGCAAGAATTGCGGGTAAAAAGATACACAAAACAACGTTTATAACGTTTAACGACAAGATGAAAATCGAATATGAAAAGATGGCAAACATAACTTTCCGCATGGAAAAAGCGCTTATCGACCGCGAGTTCCACGTTGTGTATCAACCAAAAATAGATTGCAAGACGTTTGAAGTTTGCGGAGCGGAGGCTCTTGTTAGATGGAAACCACACTATGGCGACAACATCTATCCAAACGATTTCATACCGATTTTTGAGACAAACGGATTTATAGCCGACCTAGATTTATACGTGTTTGAAGATGTTTGTAACTTTATCAAAAGCAAAAACCGAAAAGAAGAGATGCCTATCATATCGATAAACCTTTCGTCGTTTACGCTAATTCAAGAAAAAGCTATCGGAAACCTTATAAAAATAGCCAAAAAATATGACATCAAACCGAGACAAATCGAAATCGAGATTGGGGAAAACCCCATAGTTTCGTTTGACAGTTTGATGAAAACAAGGATAAACCAACTTAGGGTTTTCGGGTTCCACCTAGCTATCGACGATTTCGGAACCGGAACCTCGTCGGTCAACAGGCTTTTGGAATACAAAGCGGAATATGTTAAGCTTGACAAAGAGTTTATCGAAAACGCAACGGGCGACGAAAGCGAATATACCGTTGTTAAAAACATAATTCGCCTTATAAAAGACCTTAACATGAAGGTTGTTTGTGAAGGGGTCGAGACAAAGGCACAAGCTAAAATTCTTGTAGACCTAGGTTGCGACATAGCACAAGGCTATTATTTTGAAAAACCGCTCGAAGCTACGGAATTCAGAAGAATTTTAAACACCTATAAATCTTACAAACTGGACAAAACCGAAGCAGAACAATAGATAGTCGCCAAAAAAAACGACAACGTTTGAAGATTTTAGGAAAAAAGAAATAAATAAAGCGAAAAACACAAAAACCCTTTTGTTTATGTTGAAACGAAAGGGTTTTTATGTTATATTATTCTGTGAATGACTTTTGAAAGGTATCGAAAAATTAATGGGTTTTCAACTTCAAAATTACACGGTTCAAAAAACTCAAGGCGGGTTTAACATAGTCTCGTATATTGACGGGGTAAACAAGCTTTACTATTCCGGCTCGCCCGATGGGTTTTCAAGCGATAATTTTTTGTGCGAGTTTGTAAACGAGGTTACGGTTGAAGACGACCTGCCTAATCACAGGGTTTATTTTCATATATTAAACGGCGGATTGTACAGCGTGGCAAGCGAACGCCACGTTACGGTTGACGGAATGCACAACGTCCGCGAACTTGGCGGATATAACACAGAGGACGGCAAAAGCTTTGTCAAACCGGGGGTTATCTTCCGAAGCGGACATCTCGCAAAGATTACCGAAGACGGATTAAAGACGCTTGAAAACATAGGGTTTAAATACATCTTAGATTTTAGGGCAGCTAACGAAACGGAAAATCTTTTAGACAAGCCCGTTTGTGGCGCGTCTATGAAAAGGATACCCGCTATTATATTTAAAGACGGTGACGAAAGCGCCGGAAACAGCACGTTTGTTTTGCGCGATTTTTTAAGCGAACCGCGCGAAAAAAGGCTTAAGTCAAAAACTATGCTCACAAGCCATTACAAAGAGATGCCGTTTTCTAACGAGGCTTACAAAGATCTTTTTAAAAACCTTTTGAACGACAACGTTCCATTGATGTTTCATTGTGCCGCCGGAAAAGACAGGACAGGGGTAGCGGCGCTTTTGATACTTTTGGTGTTGGGCGTTTCGGTTGAAACCGCCGTATTTGATTATATGTTAACGGCAACCGGACAAAAAGAATTTTTCGCATCGCTCATAGAAAAAAACAAAGAGCTACTTTTAAACGATCTTGACTATGAGATTTTTGACGAGGTTATGTCGGTTAGGGAAAACAACATACGGTTCACTATAGAGGAGATATTTAAAAGATATTCCGACATCGAAAGTTACGCGGTTGAAAACCTTGACATAAGCTATGACGACATAGCCGCTTTAAGGGAAAAATACCTCATAAGCCATTAGGACATAAAGGTTTTGGCCACACAAACCATAAATTCAAAAGGGGCGTTAACAACGTGAATATATCTGTTTTAGACACAACGCTTCGAGACGGCGCACAAGGTAGCGGCGTATACTTCTCGGTTGCGGACAAGCTTGGAATTGTGCTTTTGCTTGACAATCTCGGAATTCAATATATCGAAGCGGGTAATCCCGGAAGCAACCCGAAAGACCGCGAGTTTTTCACAAAGGTTAAAGAGATTAAGCTTAACAACGCTAAGATAGTCGCGTTTGGCGCGACACGTAAAAAAAACATATCGGCCGAACAAGACTCGGGGTTAAAGTCGCTTATCCAAGCAGACACGGAATATGTTTCGATTGTGGGAAAAAGTTCTGTTTTCCAGGTCGAACATGTGCTTAAAACGACAAAGCAACAAAACCTTGAGATGATAGAGGACACGATAAAGTATCTTAAAAGTTTTGGAAAAAAAGTTTTTTTTGACGCGGAACATTTTTATGACGGGTACAACGACGACCAAGATTATGCGATTAAGTCGTTAAGGGTGGCGAAAGACGCCGGCGCGGATATGCTTGTTTTGTGTGACACAAGGGGAGCTTGTTTTCCAAGCGACGCGTATCAAACAACAAAAAAAATCGTCGAGATGTTTGGCGACATCGAAGTTTCGGCACATTTCCACAACGACATTGGTTGCGCCGTCGCAAACACCGTCGAGGCGACAAGGGCGGGCGCAAAAAATATTCAAGGAACGTTTCTCGGGATTGGGGAACGAACGGGCAACGCTTCGCTTGCCGTCACAATTCCAAACTTACAGTTAAAGCTAGGCTATTGCGTATTACCGCCCGAAAGTTTGCGATATTTCACAAGAACCGCTATACACATTGCGGAGCTTAGCAACATGGTGGTTGAAGCAAACCAACCATATATAGGATCTTCCGCGTTTTCACACAAAGCCGGTATGCACATAGACGGAGT